>JAMWCB010000176.1 GCA_023819605.1 Candidatus Omnitrophota bacterium | reverse complement strand
CTATTTATATATAAATACGTTAAAAAAATTAATCCTTTCATAATGCAATTTATTTCACAAAAAACACAGCATTTCTTTTTAAAAGTTTTCTTTCATTGCCTATTCCACTAAAATTTATCCGAAGAAAAATAATGCGATAGTATTTCTTTCGCCACATTTTCCGCCAGGATATAATTCCCGTGCGCCGTACAATGCCCAAAATCACCGGCAAAACTGTCCATAAAATAATCCGGGTACGCGCCCTTCCTAAACGCCGCCTGAAACTGCTGTTCATTATCGACGATGATCACGCCCGGCGCAACGGTTCGAAATAATTCCCGATACACACCGGCACTGCGGCAGGGATAGGAAACACAGACTAACTGCGCCCCTTGCCGGCTCACTATCCGATGCAACTGTATAAAATTATTCAGCGTATTCATTCCGACCGCACGTCGTGCGGTCCGCTGCTGCCCGCGTTCCTTTTGCGTATATGCGCTGCCGAGGCCGACCCCCTGGCCTTCCAACGCTTCGCGATAGGTGCTGTATATTTGAAAATAACTCTGCGGATAATAGGAAAAACATTGTTCAAAATATGCTACCGCCCGCGCATAATCATGTCGGAGCAAAGCATCCCGTCCCAACCAGGAATACGCGTGCACATTGTCCGGACGGCGGACAATCTCCTGTTCCATAATTGCGCGGAGCTCAGCGGCACACGCAACGGACGGGTAATGCCAACCCGCCAAATAATAAGCTTCCGGCTTTTCCGGATATTTTTGCAGAATGTTCAGCAGTAATTCATTGGCCTGTTCGTACAAATTCATGCCCCGCAGCGTCAAAACTTGCCGCACCAGGATCATGTGATCCAGGCCGTACAATTGCCCGGCTTGGATAAAATATTCCCACGCCGCCGCATACAACCCCAGGTCAAACGCGCAATCGCCCAGGCACAAGCGTGCTTGCCAACACAATGGGTCAACCTGCACAACCGGCTCCAAAACGGCACGCGCGCCGGCAAAGTCGCGTTTCTCGCGCAAGCATTCGGCCAAACCAACGGCAATAATCGGGTCGTCAGCGCGCTCGGCATAGAGCGCGCCAAACATCGCATGCGCCTGTTCAAAATCCCCGCGGATCAAAAAACAACCGGCTAAGCCGGCCCGGGCGTCCCAGTTTCCCGGGTTCCGGGCAATTGCTTGTTCAAATAAAGTAACGGCCTGCGCAATATCTCCTTTATACCGCAATGCCCAGCCCAGGCCGGCCAAGGCCTGATCATTACGCGGATGCCGCATCAAAAGTGCTTGATAGACCGACGCCGCCGGCTCGTAGCGTGCGCGGTCGAAATAAAAACCGGCTAAGCCTAAACCGGCCGCCAAATTACCCGGATCATTTTGAAACGTGCGCACATACAATTGTTCCGCTTCCCGCTCCCTGCCCTCTGCCGCATATACCGCCGCGCGTTCGGCACTCACCGCCCCATTGCCCGGCCAACGTATATCCGCGGCGGCAAGAATATCCGCGGCGGCGTTTTTTTGCCCCTGCGCGCGTTTCACGCGGGCCAGCAGCACAAATATCTCCGGCGATTCCGGTGCGCGCGCTAAACTATCCACCAACAGTTCCTCCGCCTCGGCTAATTTTTTCCCGCCGATCAACACCTCAACGCGTCCCACCGCTGCATCGACCGCCGAAGCCTGCGACTGCTCGGATTGCCTAAAACAATCCGCTGCCGTAGACAAGTTACCCATATCGTGATGGCACCACCCCAGCCCCAGATACGCATCGGAATTCGCCGAATTGATCCGAATCGCCTGTTCAAAAAAATATTGAGCCTGCGGCAAAGTGCCGCTGCGCCGGAGTAGCCACCCCATAGCGGCATAGGCCCGGTCATGCGCCGGATCCAATTCAATCGCCTTCCGCAAAAATCGGCCGGATTCCTCCGCGGCCTGCCGCCGAAAATACACTAATCCCAGTCCATAATGCGCGTCCACGTGAAAATTATCGCACATCAATGCCAGTGAAAAATAATTAATCGCCGCATCATCGTTATGCTCGTCGAAATGAAACCACCCGAACCCGGCATACGCATCGGCGCTCCGCGGATTACTATCCAGGGCCCTGTGCAGTAATTGTTCCGCCTCGGCGCGCCTGCCCTGCGCCTTGCACGCCCACGACAATCCGTGCAGCGCGTTATCCGCGCGCGGGTTCACGGCGATCACGCGGCGAAACTGCTCCTCGGCTGCCGCAGGCTGGCCGTTAAGCTGCAGCGCCCACGCTAATCCAACCCGCGCCGCTTGTTGATCCGGATCGGCGGCCAGCAATTCCTGAAAAACCTCAATAGCCGCAGATAGGTTCGACTCCCGGATCAGATTCCACCCCACATATACGCTGGGTTTGGCCGCTGGCCGCCGCGGCTTCGCCATAACCGCCTGTTCCGCCTCGGAGGCCATGATTTCGCCGGTTGATGCGGCGGCATGGGCGAGGGCGCAACCGACGCGCTCGCCCAGCGTACGCGCAAGCCCGCCGCCTTGTTTCCGCGTCCCCGGTGCCGTAGCCGAAAATTTTCCGCTCGTAACCATCCGCGCGCGCAGGTGCTGCCCGATCAGCCGCAACAACGCGCCGGTTTTAAACTCAAACAAATGAGCGGCCGGCGACGCCCGCGCCGGTTGAAAGGCCTCCATAATCGGCTGATCGTTAATCCCGAGCATCGCGACGACCAAATGCGGCCGATACCGCGCCAGCAAGCCGTCCATCGCGTTCAATAATTTTGTCGAATCCGCTCCCGGGCGGCCTTCATTAAAAACACGCACCGCGATTCCCGTACCGGCAAGCTGCCGGTTAAGTATGCGCTCCAATTGCCGCGGATAGGAATTCTCTCCCCCGAAGGCGGTTGTCGATTCGCCGATGCATAAAATCCGACAGACTCCTTCCACCTGCAAACCCGCGCGATTTTCCTGAAGCTGCCGATACAAATACATCCTGCCGGCGGTC
>JAMWCB010000052.1 GCA_023819605.1 Candidatus Omnitrophota bacterium | reverse complement strand
TTTTTGGAACGTCGGACAACGCGGTCAAAACCCAAGTCTGGATAGCCGTGTCGGTTTATGTGCTAATCGCAATTATCAAAAAGCGGCTCAAGCTCGAACTTTCGCTTTACACAATTCTACAGATTTTAAGCGTGACTATATTCGAAAAAACGCCGATTTTACAGGCCTTGCAGGCCGATCAGTACATTTTCAAAATAGACGAAAATCAAAAGCAATTGGAACTGTTCAACTTATAACCGGACAGTAGTGATTATACTTAATTGATGGAGAGAATTGTTTTAGCTGCCCTCTTCGCGCACCAGGGATGGTAATTTAGCACGCAAGGACATTAATTTCGGATCAATAACAAAACGGCAATACGGCTGGTCGGCATGTTCGCGATAATAATTTTTATGATAATGCTCTGCCGGATAAAAAACCGTATACGGTACGATCTCGGTCACCACCGGCTTTTGCCATAATTTCTCGGCGGTTTCTTTTGATTGCTCAGCACTCTGACGCTGCTGTTCGTCATGATAAATAATAATCGAACGATACTGCGAGCCGACATCCGCGCCCTGACGATTCGGCGTCGTCGGATCATGGAACCGCCAAAAAACCGATAACAGCGTCTCATAGGAAATAACCCGCGGATCGAAACGTATCTGCACCACTTCCGCATGCCCCGTCCCGCCGGCGCAGACCTCTTCGTATGAAGGATTCTGTACCGTTCCGCCGGCATAGCCGCTGGCGACGGTTTTCACGCCGTGCAATTCATGAAAAAGCGCTTCCGCGCACCAGAAACATCCCATACCCATTGTTGCCAGCATAGATCGCACTCCTCATCGCTCATCAGACAGCACCAGGTATTGTAACATCAACGAGCCTCATGCGCAAACATCGCACAACGGACACAAAGTAATCACTCTCTCTTTTCTTCTCTCTTCTCTCGTCCGCCGTCCTTCAGTCTCTACCGACCGTTTCCACAAGTTTCCACAATGCGGGATTGTGGAAATCGGTTATTTTAATTTTTTGCCGTTTGCGACTTTTAGCCGGCAACGTTTTTTCCATCTTTCGTCCTTCGTCCGTTGGTCTTTGCAGCCTGTGACATGCGGCTTGACGCAAAATTTCTCTTACGGCCTTCGGATTTTACGGTTTTACTTGTCCCTTGTAACGCATCCCTTTTTTTGTTATTATATATTTATTACCGTACTGGTATTGAGCCATTGGAGTTCACATGGAATTTTTTAAAAAACTGCAAGCCCTAACTTTAAAATTAATCATCCTGTTGGTCTGGTTTGACCTGCTCTGTTTTTCCCTGATTCTTGCCGGTAATATTTTTCAATGGTCTTTTTTCAACGAATCGATCGGCAGCGCTTTTTACACTATGTTCGGAGTCAGCTTAGGCGCGCTTGCCGCCCTGGCGGCCTTGCACGTCGTGCTGACGCTCAATATCATCTCCGACGCGATAAGCGCGCTCGCAATCAAAACTGCTCCGGATCCGGAAGACGTGTCTGCCCTGCGGCGGCGCTTTCAAACGATTCTTTCCGCTTCCCTGGCGGCAATCATCCTCATCGTCGGCTATCAAGGCACGATCGAACGCAACGCCGCCCGCCACAAGGCGACAACCATCGCCCGCCAGTTGGCCGATGCCGCACAGTCCACGCTGACCACCCGCATCAGCGCCTTAATCAGCGAAGACGCGCCGATCAGCAAACTGTATTTTGTCCGCGATGAATTATTGCTTTCTTTGGAAAACCAGCGCGGCGTCACCCTGCTGCTGCCGAAAACCGGCGAAAATACTCCGGTATTTTACCAGATTACCCCCTGGGACTTTAGCCGCGATGACCAGACCAATATCAGCAAATCGCTCAACAGCCTTTTTGTCCCGCAAGACACTGAACGAAAACAGTTTCAGGAAATGATCGAAACTCAGAAACCCTTCTTTGTCATCAACCGCCATACTATCCGGGTATTTCAGCCGATTATCAAAAATAACGAAATATCGTTAATTCTCTTGCTGGATACGAACCGCTCGGTCAGCGACGATTATCTAATGTCGCGGCGGAAATTGTAAATACCCCGCTCCCGGCAAGCGCCGGGAGTTTTTTTAAAATACCGCTGTCTCATCATGAGATGCGTAGGGTCGGATCATGCTCAAAAGATTAAACCCGATTTTTCTTCTCTCAACCCTGATTATTTTTTCGGTATGGCTCAGCGCAGGATTCCTCTACTTCAAGCATTCTTCCCGCTCCCCTACCGCACCGCCGTCGCCGCTCTCCTTTGAAACCATGGAAAAAGATTGGCAGATCCGCGCCAACGCATTGGCCGTCTGGGAAGAACGCTTAAAACAACTCATTGACCGGTATTACCGCGAGAATAAACGGTGGCCGAAAAACTCCGGCGAAATCATTTCCTTTGCCGCGTCTGAGAACACTCCGTTGCTGCCGGAAGAAATAACCACTCTCTCCTTTGCCGTGGAAAAAAACGGCGAATTGCGCTGCACGTTTACGGCAATTGTGCCGTCTGAGCCGCCGAACGATCCCGGACAAACCGAAAAAAATCAATCTGTTACCGAATCATTTTTTCTTACCGCGCGTTAAGTTTCCTTACATCGTTTTGCGGTGTGATGCATACTCCTTTCGTTTTTTGTTGTAGATAACGGAACCGATGCGTTATAATCATTTTTAACAACTTGCTTTTATTACCGTAAACGAAAAGGCGCAAATGAAAAAAATACTCCTTATTACCGTATCGGTCGAAACGGTCAATCCACACGCACCGAATATACTTTCAAATAAAGCGCATAAGCCGTTGGGTATTTTATCTCTGGCGAGTTATCTACAGGCACGCAATATCCCAACCCATTGCATTGACCAGCGCATTGAAGATCCATTTCCCTACATCGAAAAATTTAATTCCGAGTTACTCTTTGTCGGATTTTCAGTAATGTCCGCCCACTATGGCGCGGCGCTGATGCTGCTGAAAAAAATCAAATCCATTGCACCGCAGATCACCTGCGTCATTGGCGGGCCGCATGCCTCGGCCGCTTACGCCCAATCCTTGCAAGACGGCTTTGATCTGGCGGTTATCGGCGAAGGCGAAGAAAGCTGTGCAGCGATCGTGGATGCCTGCCAACAGGCGTCGACCGAAGAACAGTTCGCCGATGCAATCCGCACCGTCCCGGGGATTGCTTACAAAGACGCCTCCGGGCAGATCACACTCAACCCACGCACTGGTTTTATTGACGATCTGGATACGCTGCCGATCATAGACCGCGGCCTGCTCGCATCGCACTGCTATTCTCCGACGTCCGTTTCCCTGATTACCAGCCGTGGGTGTCCGGGCCGCTGTATCTTTTGCCAATCCGGCCCGAATTTATTCGGTCAACAAATCAGGCAGCGCAGTGTTTCCCATGTTCTGCGCGAAATTGAACTCCTCCTGAACACAGGCGTAACTTTTATTACCTTCCTCGATGATTGTTTACTTTGGAATGAATACTGGGTTCATGAGTTCTGCAATAAAATCAAAGAACTCCGCTACCGTTTCAAATGGATCTGCGAAACACGCGCCCAGTTCATCACGGAATCGATCATTAAAAAAACAATCGAAGCCGGCTGTGTTGGATTAAATATCGGCTTTGAAAGCGGTTCAGATGCAACATTACAATTCTTACAAAAAGGCAGCAATCTCGCTGTTTACAGCCAGGCGCTGGATGTTCTGCACCGCTACGGCTTGAACTACCATACCTACATCATCATCGGCTCCCCCCATGAAACCAAAGACGACTTAGCCCAAACAGTGGAATTCATCAAAAAAGCGCGGCCGACGCAAGTATGCGTTTCCCGCCTGACGCCGATCTTTGGCTCAAAACTTTATGACTATTTAGAAGAAAAAAAAATGTTCACGACCTGCACCGGATCAGACCAGGTCTTTTACCGCAACCGTTTCCCGATCAACTGTGAACACCTCACCGAAGCTGACCTGGATTACTTCGAAACGGAAATTTACAGAACAATGTATATCCCGGGAGAGCTGCCGGAAAAACTTTCCGGGAACGCCCTGCTGTTCGATGATCCCATCCCGGCAGCGCTCATCGGGAAGAGAACATATTACGGTTCACTGCGCGTTAAAAACAAATCCAATTTCCATTGGCATGCCTATCCCCGGGAAAACACCGTGCCTTTCGCGGAAGTCGGTGTAAAAAAAATTATCCGGGATAATTTTATCCAGCAAATCGAAGGAAAGCGTGTCGAATTATTTCTTGAGTGGTTTGACGCGCAGATGCGTCATCTTGGTACCGCCTATGCCGGGCATCTGGTCGGCAATGTCCCGGTCAACCACCAGGGAACCTTCACCCTCGAATACCGCGCCCCATTAGCTGAAGGCAGCGTTTTTTTCCGCTATAATCTCTATTTGCCGGATGACAAAATCAGCTTAGCGGAACTTGGCTGGCGCCCCAGCCTGCGGCAGATTGAAATTCACATCCCTCCGGAGCAACAAACCGCAAGCATTCCCCAGCCGCTCGATAATCTGGCAGCGCGGCGCAATCGCCTACGCGTGGCATTGGAGTGCATCCAACAAAAAGGAAATTATGAAAGTGTTTGCCGGCGAGAAGGAATCACCCTCGAAGAATTGAAACAATGGATATTAGAAGCGCGCGCCGCCGCAACATCCGCCAGATAATTCCGCCAGAACAAATCATTTTGCGCTCAGAAAACCCTTCCCCAGAGAATAGCTGACCAGAATTTTATAAAACAGATAGCGTAACGAACGCAATAATACCATCGGGACTTGATCGGGCCTCATCCCGTTTACGCAGTCACGGCTTTTTTGCCATATCTGCCGCACGTTTTGAAACAACGGCACGGGGATATCGGGAAGCGCCCCCCCATCGAAACAGAGCGGCCGATTGCCGTCACCATCATGAATAAACTGCCGCATGGCTGCCACAACCGTTTCATACGGCTGAAGCGCATGGTATACATCACCGACCCGGTCGTTACGCAGCGCCGGCGCTTTCGCATAAACCGTCTTTAATGTTCTCCCCACCACTTCTTGTTTTTGACAAAATGATTCCAGGGTATATTTATGATAATGGCCGGCGCAAGCAGCTTCGTTATACTGAAGATGTAGCCCCCGTTGCTGCAATCGATAACCCAACTCCAAATCCTGAGCGCCATAAGGTAAATCTTCATCAAACAAACCGGCATCGAACAATACCTGCCGTTTCAGGGATATATTCGGCGCATAAAAACACTGCGCCGGCGAGAGCTCCTGGCCATCGGCTACGGCATCACGGTATTCCCCCTGGACAAACTGTTTAAAGGCGAATTGCGGGCCGGTCAGCAAAAAATCATAAAAATCACTGTCGACGATTTCCGGCGCAAACGGCATCGCCCCGAGAATCGCCCAATTCCCATCAGGCCGCTGCCGGTGCGCCTGCATATGGGCATGCAATAATGCCGGCGCCGCGAGCATATCCTGGGCAAACAGTAACACATATTCTCCCTGCGCCGCCCGGATTCCGGCGTTAGTGGCGGCTGACTGTCCGCGCTGCCGGTCTAAGTGAAGCATTTTCAGCGGCACATCTGGCCGCGGCCAGCGATAATCCATCGCCGGCAGCGCGCTTCCGTCATGGACGACAATAACTTCCCAGGCACCATCGCACGCACATGGTGATAAAGAAGACAAACAACGCGCCAATATAAACATACCATTATAAAACGGTATTACAATGCTCAACAACATACTTATCCATAATCAGGGTTTTCTGATTTTGCCCCAGTTAATACTGTAATTGCATGCCCTTTTTTAACCACGCCCATCGATCACTACTGCAGCTAACGAATATCGCCTCCCGTATTTTCACTTTCATTTGCTGTTGATCCTGCAGGTTGCGTACTGTTTTTTGCAATTACAGCTCCATTATACACAATCAGCCCATAAATAGGTTGGGTTCCCGTGTCATCATTGCCCTCAGAAGTTATTTGCGAATTTAAATACCCGCCAACACCTGCCCAAACAGTTGAAACATAATTTTTTAAAGCATAGCCCACTGAACCGTAGCTAAACATCATGCCATATCCATATGCGGAAGATGTTCCTACGATATAGTTGTAGGCCGAAAAAATTAACGCCGTGCAATATTCCGCTAAAATGCCATAGGTTGCGGTAGAATCTGTTTTTACTTTAATTTTTAAATTTTTAATTACGACACTTTGACAACGATTTGCTCTTAGATAAAATCCATTACAATTCTGTCCACTAAAATCCAAATATACATTTTGAGTCGTATGTAAAATAGATGCATTCGATTCCAACGTATTTCCCTATATAATAATTTCTCCACCACCATAGAACCCATCTAATACCAATGCATTATTTAATGTATAAGTGCCATCGGCAAATTGAAAAGTGATAACGACATCATCCGGGATATACCTCCCCACGGCATCAAAGGCAGATTGAATTTCCGCAGTTGTCATCGTATTATCAATATTAATAGCTCGACTCGTTGTTTCAAATGCTATAGGACCGGCGAAAATACTCTTGGCCGTTAATAATACGCCCAAAAAACACACCCTACAGAAAAGTTCCCCTCCATAATTTTTCACTACTGCTCCTTTCTTTAAATAATGACACCACTTAATTCACGACGACGATCATCCATCACATTGGAAACAAAACCATCAACTCTGTTTACCTGCAATAAACAGTGAAAATAATTCGCTAATATATCCCTTGAGCGGATCATAACAATCCATCATATAAGCATCTGAAAAACCTGCCTCGCGGCAAAATTTCAAAAAATCCCAACCAAAATCATGAAATACCAAGGAGCCATTTTCATCAACCGGATTTCCATGATACATCGGTGATTTAATGAATATAGGCTTTCCTTCATCAAGCTTGACGCGCTGGCTTGAAATATCATGACCAACATAAAAAGGAATGGAAAATATCATCACGCCGCCGCGTTTCAAAACACGGCAAGATTCCCGCAATGCTGCCTGAACATCCGGCACATGCTCAAAAACATCGTTCGAGACGACTACATCGAACTGTTCATCAGAAAAAGTCATATTTTGCGCATCCTCGTGACGGATGTCATTATAAATTTGTCCGGCGATTTTATCCATACCGAGATATTCGCTCCCCTTAATGCTAATCGCCGCATTCCGCTGTTTGAGCTGATGATACAACTTCCGATAAAACGGTGTTGTCTGTTCGTAAAGATATATTGCCTGTGCCGATCTTCCGCGCACGACGAAACTAACAATATCCGCGCACAATCGCTGACGGGCATTCAGTTCACAGAGCGGACACACAAACCGTTCCCGAAAATTAATCATACGCCGATCAGAATAATGCCAATCTACCTGAAGGGGAACGGCTTGCTCACACACAGCACAATAACCCAACATCTGCCATGACTCACGCTGACAAAACGCGCGCGAAATATTCTCCATAATCATTCGCCGAGGCTCCCTGACCCTGTGAATGAAAACATCATATTCCTGCCGGGACCGAAAACGGGGAAAGGATTCACAGCCGCATCCGCCGACGCCATACAGTATCAAATCACGAGTGATATCCTGCCGATTCAATTCATTTTTTATCTCGTCTG
Organism: Candidatus Omnitrophota bacterium; assembly: GCA_023819605.1. Taxonomy (GTDB): domain Bacteria; phylum Omnitrophota; class Gorgyraeia; order B26-G9; family B26-G9; genus JAMWCB01. Next base: position 8,067 of record JAMWCB010000052.1, on the reverse strand, counting down.
CCATACATGCTCACAGGGGTTTTATAACAACGGGGGAAATGGATACCCTGCTTTAACAAATTCATCTATGTTCCAGGAATAAAAAACCCTCACAGGAATACCCGTCTTTTTGCTCAATTGCGTCGTTTCATCAAACACGGCAATCAATTCAGACCGCGCAACAAAACTGTGATGCTCGCGTTGCACAAACTCTTGATAGCGGGGGGTTCGGTACGATTCCAGCGCCTGACAATACACCGATATTGCCGGAACGCGCGATGTTCCGTATAACCGATGAATCAACTCAACGAGGCGGGGAAATTCCTGATAATTTCTTTTCATCAAAACAAAAGAAAAAGCGGCGACATAATTATAATTTTTCTCGTGGGAATAGGCGAAAAGAAATTCAATATTTTTCAACAACTGACGAAAATTGACATTCACCCGTATTGATTCCACCGTCGCTTCCGTCGCTCCGTCGATGCTGATATTGAGATTATGAATAACCTCATTATCGATTAAATACCGAATATTCTCTTCCGTAAGCAATATGCCGTTGGTTGACAGAGAAAATTTAACGCCGTGTGTATTAAGGATCGCCGCAATATTTTTCCAGTCCGGATAAAATAATAATTCCGTGCCGTTCATGAAAAAATCGACCATATGATCCGGGCAGGAAAAAGCGCGCGCGATTTCTTCATCCGACATCATGCCGCCGTTAATAATCGTCCCGGTATACAGCCCCGGACACTGAATGCATCGCGCATTGCACACAGCAATCAAATTAACCTGACGAAAAGACGCGACGACTGCCGGACGGCTATCCCCGGCAAGAAACGCCGTGGCGATCCTGCCGATCTGAAAAAGTTTCTGCACCGCTTGTTTAACCATAAACGGAACATCTCCCTTTTTATCAATCCAGACAATAAACCGGGATAGTTCCATAAAATAACTGCGGAGCACTTCTTTGTTTTGCTCACCCTGTGGCATAAGTCCAATTATCTTTTTCATCCGCTGGAACAGGTCGATTTTTACCGGTAATACCTTCAACAAAACCACTGCCGCGGAATCAAAAGGCCGCGCCAATTTGCTTAATCCGGACGCAGTTCCGTTCGCGTAACAGCGTCGGCATTCTTCATCGGGAAAAACTCCAGCGCTGATTTTTTCACGAAATAACTGAAACTCCGTGCTCTGCCAGCATACCGCCAACCCATTCTGGAACCAATCGCCAAAAACGGTGCTATTCCGGCAGCAGGTGCGCAGCCGATGATCCTGGCTCAGAACGCCCTCAATCCAGGGAGCGGCGCAAAAACCCGGCGGCGGATCTGCTTCTTCTCCAATTAAACTCATCGTCTTCTCCCGCAAGTATTCATTCCATATTGCGCCATTGATCCTGTGCCCGGTATAAATCTGAGGGAATTCCGATATCAATAAAATAGCCGAAAAATTCTTTCCCCATCACCAGATAGTCCCGGCAACAGTGGGTCAAAAAATCATATTCAAACGAAAATACATCCCCGTCAAACGCAGACAGTCGTTGCTTCTTCACCACATACACCCCGCCATTAATCAACCCGCCAGACCGTTCCCCTTTTTCCGTAAAACGAACAATCCGACCAGTATGCGGATCGCAGATAACGCTGCCAAAGCGCCGGCTATCGGTTTCCCGCCGCAGCGCAATCGTGACATCCGCCTGATGAACAGAGTGCACCTGCCATAGCTCCGATAACGAAACGTCAAAAAACGTATCACCGTTACAAATAAAAACATCGTCCGCCGCAAAAGCGGTGTGCGTTAACGCCTGTTTAATCGCTCCGCCGGTTCCCAACGGCGCCGCTTCCACGGAATAGCGGATTTGCAAACTGCCGCGGCGCCGCCGGCAATAATCCATAATCGCATCCGCCATATAGGAAACCGCGATAACCACGGTATTAATACCCTGACGCTCCAAATACCGCAGCAGATACTCCAAAAACGGCGTGCCGTTAATATCCGCCAGCGGCTTCGGCACATCGGCGACCACACTGCGCAGGCGCGTGCCGGCGCCGCCGGCCAACACAATCGCTTCCTTTACCATAACGCCGCCTTTAAGCATGATTCCTGGCTGTCGGTGCGCCAGGTCGTCAACCCGGACTCGGTAAAATGATAGCGCCGGAATTCGCCGCCGAATTTCTGCAATGTTTCAATAACTTTATACCGTGTATTCTGCGGACAATAAAAAAACATAAACCCGCCACCGCCGGCGCCGGACACCTTGCCGCCCAGGGCACCGGCGTGCTTTGCCGCATCATAGATTTCATCAATCATCGGATTGCTGACACCAGCGGCAGTCATTTTTTTTGCCTGCCAGGCCTCGTCGAGAATGGCGCCGATTTCGCACAGCTTGCCTTTGAGGATCGCCTCTTTCATCCGGAAAGAATGCTCTTTGACCTGATGCATGGCTTCCAAGGACTTTTCGTTTTTCTGGGTGACATTGTTCATCTGCGCGGCAATGATATCCGCCGACAAACGGCTGGTACCCGTATAATATAATATCAAATTAAACTCCAGTTCATTTAAAAACTCCTGTTTAACCCGCAGCGGATTAACAATGACCCGATTATCGGCATAAAACTCCATAAAATTGAACCCGCCGAATGTCGCGGCATATTGATCCTGCTTTCCGCCGGCCATCGCCAAGTCAACCCGCTCGATATCATAGGCCAGGCGCGCGGTGTCATACTCTCCCAGCGGCAATTTCAGCCAATCCCCGAACGCGCCGATAATCGTGGCGGTTAACGTTGAAGAAGTACCCAAACCTGATCCGGCTGGGGCGTCAACGTAGGTTGTCAATTCGACGGCAGCGACCCCCTGCAACGCGGCAGTCAAACGGTCGCCGTAATCATGCACTATTCGATTAAACACACCGCAATGCAAACGAAAAGTATCACTATCGGAAACTTGCGCAGTTTTTCCATCGGTTACAAAACTATGTTCGCCCCCTTTATCAACGGCGACAAAACGAAAATGCACCCCCTCCCGGCAATTCCCTGCCCGGGCTGCCGTGGTAACAATAGTCGCATACGCATACATCGAAATCGTCGCATTGAGCACCGCCCCGCCGAAGACATCACTGTACGGGCTGACATCCGTGCCGCCGCCGGCCAAACCGATCCGCAACGGCGATCGCGATCGTATATACATGAGCTACCTCCCCCCATCCGCCTCACGGCGATAATCACCTATCCGGCATGACAAATGTTTATCCTTGCTACATTCAAAACCCCGGGCTCAATCACCGGTGAGATTCATTTATCGCTGTAAAAACAATTGCCCGGTGCGCACCCGCTGCCGCCAATATTCCAACAAATCATCCATTGTTTTCTCAAAGGGAATTTGCGGCTGCCAGCCGGTATGCTGCTTAAATTTATCGGTACAGGGAACCTGGAGATCCGCGTCGATCGGACGCAACCGTTCCGGGTCGACTTCAATACGAATATCCCGGCGGCTCGACCGCGACAAAAGATACTCCAGCATCTGCCCCACCGTACAGGTATAACTGCCGCCGATATTATAAAATTCTCCCGGCACCGGATTGATCGTCACCAACATATAATACGCCCGCACGGCGTCGCGCACATCGGCAAACGTCCGCAGCGAATCCAGGTTACCGACTTTTACGACCGGGTCAAGGAGCCCGGCTTCAATCATCGCAATCTGCTTGGCAAACGTCGATTCAGCAAATACGTCACCGCGCCGCGGGCCGGTATGGGTGAACATGCGCGTCGTCACGGTTTTCAGGCCGTAGGCCTGAGCGTAAAATTGCCCCAGCAAATCCGTTCCCGTCTTCGAAATCGCGTACGGCGACGCCGGATGGAATGATTCAGTTTCGCGAATAGGAACTTTTTCCTTAGGAACCCGCCCAAAAACTTCCGAAGACGAACAGACGTGAATCACCGGATCACCGCGCCCGGCATCCCGAAAATACTTCAACGTTTCCAGCAGACGCGCCGTTCCCAGGATGTTTGTATTGAGCGTATCGAGCGGCGCGTCAAAACTGGTGCGGGGATAACTCTGCGCCGCCAGATGAAATACATAATCCGGAGAGGACGTTTCGACGGCTTTATGCAGAGACACGCTATCGTTGAGATCCCCATAAAGGAAATATAATCGTTCTTTTTTATTCGCGCGCTCAAGTAAATGTTCGACATTATCCAGCGGACTGCGCCAGCGGCACAAACCGTAGATGTCCCACTCCGTATGTTCCAAAAGATAATCCGCTAGGTGGGATCCGACCATACCGGTAATACCGGTAATTAACGCTCTTTTTTTCATAACTCCTCCCTGCGCTGCGCCGTTTCCAGCTGCAGAGCCGCTTCAATCGACGTCGGTGCGCGGCCTAAAAGCTGAGGCAGATACTGCGACGTCATATGAATAATTTTAGGCCGGTGGCGGTAAAAATCAAGTCCTGGCGCAACAATCGTATAGCGTAACTGCGGCGCCACGATCCGACGATAGAGTTCCACCAGATCAACCCGCGACAAAAGCTGCGGGCCGGCCATATTCAGCAGCGGCGGAAATCGGCCCCAATCCTCCGCAGCCTTTCGGATAACCTGGACGACATCTTCGACATAGACAACACTGCGAGATAGCGGGTGAAATACCTCCGCCGCGACTGACTGCCGGGCGCACTTCAGCACGTACTGCGTGAATTTATCATCTAAGGCAAACACATACGCCAACCGTATTATTTTTACCGCGCCTTCCTGCGCAAAGTGGCGCTCCACGTCCCATTTCATACGCGCATAGTCGCCGTGTGGCGCGGGAGCGAAACTCTCGTCGCAGGCGCGCGGCTGTTCACCGTACACGACGTCGCTGGAAAAAAAAATAACGCGCGCTCCCCGCGCTAAAAAAGTCTCTATGCTCTGAATCGTGCCCCGCACATTGACGTCCTGCGCATCCGGCTGCGCGCAGCGGTCAGGAGAGGAAATACCGGCTAAAAAAAGGATAACGCTTCCCGCCGCAATCCGCTGGTAGTCGAAATCCGCGGGCCGGCAGAGATTATAATATTCACGGGTATTGGATGCGTGGGAAGAAAGACAATGCAGCGACGCATCGCGCATCAGGGGCGACCGCGCGATCCGCTGCGCAATAAAACCGTTTTTTCCGATAATCCAAAAAGGCGCCGTGCCCGACATTCGCTCAACTCCCATTCAACCGCTGCGCCAATGACCGAAACTGCTTCACGTCTAACAACCCGATTCCTGCCTGCTGCGCCCGCGCGCTAAAATAATGCTCGCTCAGGATACAACGCATTTTTTCTTTGAATGATTGCCAATTATCTGCGGTAAGCGCCGCCTGATGATGCCAGGCCTCCCTAAAATTACCCGCAGCCGTATGTTCCCCAAATAGCCAGGTTCGTTGAAATTGTTTATAATTATTGCTCAACGGCGCGGACGCGCAAAAAAACTCCCGGTAATCCTGAGAAAATATCTCCGAATCCGGCAGAGGAAAGCACAGCGGCATCAGCCGCCGGAAAACTCCCCGCCGCGCGGCAAAACAACTGGTTCTGATCCAGCGGCGCAGCGGCAGGCCGCAAATCTGCGTCTCTTCAGGATAGGCGTCCATATATCCAACGATCTTTCCGTCGGCAAGCGCCATTTCGACGATTTCCGGTATAAACCACGCTAAATACTCTTTGCCGTAGGAACGGTGAAACGTGTCATTGGCGATAATCAACGTATCCTCGTCCCGGAGCGCGAAAGCCCGTTCCACCCAATCTATTCCCCGTTCATAACCGCTGAACTCACGGCAGCGATTATCGCCGGAGATGATATTTAAATGCGCGCGGCGCCAAAATTCCGTTTCATGCGTGAGCGCATTATCCACAATAACGGTTTCCACTTTTTTCTGCGGAAACGCCGTGTGTAAAAAATTTTCCAGCGTTTCAGCGCCGCTCTGCTGATGCTCGGCGCCATACTGCACATAAACCGCGTAGACGTTAGGCATAGTATATCGCTTCCAACTTTTTTATCTGGGCATCCCAGGAAAAATGCTCGCGCGCAACGCGCCCGCAATTCGTCTTAATCGTAGCATAGAGCGCGGCATCGGTGAGCAGGCGCCGCATCTGGTCTGCGAAATCCGCCGCGGTTTCCGCAATCAACACCGATTCGGCGTGCACATAGGGCGTTCCCTGCAACGCCAGGGGCGTAGCGACGGACGGACGACCGACCGCCGCATATTGATTGATTTTACCACGAAACCCCGCGCCGTTAATCAGCGGGGATATACAAATTTTCGCTTTTCGAATCGCCGAGACAAGATCAGTGACGTAGCCGGTGAAATCTACCGCAACATCGCCGTCAACCAGCTTTTTTAAATCACGGGTATCCCCCCCGCCGATCACCAACAGCGAATATTCCGGCATGGCTTGTTTGAGACGCGGATGGATTTCCCGAAAATACCAGCGCATGGCATCAACATTGGGATAGTGATCAAAATAGCCGACGAATGCCGCGCTATAACGGATATCCGCTTCATCGTCGGCAGCTACCGCCCAAAACTGCTCGGAAATCCCGGTCGGAACTATTTCCGGAACAATACCGTTAAATTTTTTTACATACGCCTGATCTTCCGGGGTCAAGACAACCGTAAAATCAGCCTGATCTGAAATCCGCTGCTCCATTGCCGCATGCCGAATAAATGTACGCAGCGCATCCCGCGCCCTTTCGGTTTCCTGCCCCTGCAGATTCACGGCCACGTCCAATGCGTCCCGGCGGCTCACGCACTCCATAAACGTAAATCCGATTTTCTTCGCATACGGCCGCAGATATTCCGCGACGGGAATGCTGTTCGGATATTCCAAATGCACGACATCGTAATACGCCTCCGTTCTCCCCAAACGATCAAGCCAACGGCATATGTCCAACGGATCAAAAATATCCCGCGATACTAATCGCAAGGCGCCGGCATAGTCCTGCAGTGCTTCCAAACCGGCGGCATCCTGGCTCGGATGATAAACGGCATATATGTCGATCTGATGCCGCCGGGATAACAAACGAATAATATCGAACAAGCGCAACCCGCCGGCATGGGATGTATTCGGAAACATCCCGCAGATATACAGCAACCGCAGCGGCGTGGCCGTCTGAGTATGAGGCGCCGGGGACGCATCGACGGTTCGGACGGCTCGCTGCTCCCCGCTTTCGCGCAGAACATCCCGGATGTCTTCATACAAACGCCATACCCCCAACCCGTGCAAGCAATAATGGCGAAAAAGACCTACCAATAATTCTTCGGAAAAATCAAGGACTGATTCGCTGAAATACATCGTCAGGAGCCGATTAAAAAAAGGACTGACCAATGCGTAATTTATGGCCAAACTGCCGGTTCCCAAAACCTGCCGCCCTGCCTCGGTCAATGATACCTCAGCGTATCCCTCCGCGACATCGGGATGCGGACGATACCCTTTGGCAAAACCCCCCGTAATATAATGAATCAGCGGATTCATTCCCGATTGCGGCACGTCCGGATATGTTGAACAATAGAATCCAACATCAAAAAGCGGATTCGGATTAAGATTTTGTCCTGTGGATACATAGTGCACCAACGGGTCGAGCGTACCTCCGCCCGCCTCCGGACACTGTTTTGCATAAAAGGCTATATCAAATAAAGGATGCGGATCCTTTTTGTCCCGCAGGGGGACCTGCACATAGTGCACCAAAGGATTATCCCCTGATTCCGCAAGAGATTTATTACTCAGACGATAATACGCGGTATCAAATAACGGATGCGGATCATGCCCTTGCTCCGCGCCGGTCAAAACAAAATACATCAGCGGATTATCCTGGGGCGCATAATTTCGGCGATACCAGAGCGTATCAAATAAAGGATGTGGCGAAACATCACTACCGGCGCCGTGCTCGATATAGTGCGCCAACAAATCACGATCCGACAGCCGCGCAATCGCGATCGGCACTTGACTGCGATAAAACTCCGCGTCGAACAGCACCCCCACATCCCGCATAGCGGTTTTAACTTGTTCCTGTCGGCTGCGGCGACGCTTATCTCCCGGCTTCCGCATCGCGTTCTGCGCGTCGCGCACCTGAT
>JAMWCB010000175.1 GCA_023819605.1 Candidatus Omnitrophota bacterium | reverse complement strand
CTGCTGTAACGCGTGCGTCTTCAAAGCGTCACAACAGGTAAAATGCCCCTGCTGCGGCTTCATCTGCGCCTGGAGGGCTTGCTCATTGCGGCTGACCAGAACCTGTAATCCCCAGCGCTGCGCATACTCATCGCGAAACCGGTACATTTCGGGGAATTTGTACGTTGTATCGATATGAATAATCGGAAAGGGAATCTTGCCGAAAAACGCCTTGCGCGCAAGCCAAACAAGCACGGTCGAATCTTTTCCCATGGACCAGAGCAGGGCAATCCGGGGATAGCGCGCGTACGCTTCGCGCAGAATATATACGGACGCATCTTCCAATCGTTGCACATGATCCATCATCAACTCCTGCGTCCGGCAGCACCCTCTCGATCGCCGGCTCGGGCAAGACCCCCGTTGTTTCCCTGCTCAGCGCGCGTTACCGCTCGATTTCTTGTTGCGCCTGAACACAATAGCGCGCATAGGGCATTGCCCGCAAACGCCGGCGGGGAATCGGCACCTGATATTTCTCACAAATACCGTAGGTGCCTTCTCTAATCTTTTCCAGCGCTCGGTCGATTTCACTGATGATCCCGTCTTCCCGGCCGACTAAATCAAACCCGAATTGGGTCTCGAAGGCCTCCGTGGCAATGTCGGCCAAATGCACCGGATGAGCGGATAAATCGCCGCAGAGTTCCTGCGCGTTTTTTTGCACACAGGCTCCTTCCAGAGCGTTGCGCGCGGCAACCACGCGTCGCCGCAAATCCACGAGCAAATCCTGATAAAACGCCAATTCTTTTTTCGACAGCTTGTGCACTTTTGCCATAGGAACCACCTCTTTTTTCAACCGGCAAAGAACCACGCATCGCTGTTTCCCGTTTACTATTGTATCACAACCGCCTTCGCCCTACCACCTCGGATCAACGCCATGCCTGCGTCCGCTGCGCTCTGGCATCTTCTATTAAACGTACGGCACTATCGAATGACTCAATTTCTCCTGCGGCAGTGTTGTATCACCGCGGCCGCTGAAACATTGCTATCGCACGGGCGCTCCCCCGGGCTACCCAACGCCGGATATGAAAAAGATAATATTTTATTTGCAGCGTAAAACGATGATCCTGTTTTCGCATTCCGTCACATAACTGCAGGATTATCACCACGCTGTTCGGAACGAAACGGAATAAGCGGTACATTCGGGGGCTAACCAAAAAGCGTCTTGCCGAACAGGGCAGCATTCCGTAAAGTTTAAATAGTTTCTGAAAGAGTTTTTTTTGACGCATCCGGACAACGTCCGTCTCAAAAAATTCGTGGTACCAATCGCCAATTTTTCCGGTCAACAGCGCCTGCTGATCCGGCGCGCTCATCATGCTCTGGCGCAAACAATTTTTTGCAAACGGCATATTGGGATACAGCGTCAAATTATAACATTTTAACCGATTGAGATATTTCCGCTGTTTCATAAACGTTAACACCTCGACATAATCTTTTTCGTCAATACCGGGTATGCCAAAAAGAAAATCAACATCGTAATGCAACCCGACATCGTCGCAAATAGAAAATGCCGTGTTGATTTGTACGTTCGTTTCATGACGGTTCAACATTTTTCGGCGGATGCGTTCATTCAGTGTTTGAACGCCGAAATCGATACCGTAACAACCAGCGTCTTTAAGTAAACACCCGATCTGCCGCGTAAAATACTGAACATGCCCGAAACAGCGAAACGGCACCGCGATACATTTTTTATATTCGTCCAGGAGTTTTCGCAACCAGTCACTATCGGTAAACAGAACATCGTCGAAAAACATGACCGTTCGATACGCATAACGTTTTTTCATAATCATTAATTCCTGGATTACCGCGGGGACGCTGCGCCGTCGGTAATGCTGCGCGCCATAAAGTTTTTTTGCGTACGATTCCCAACAATAGGCACAACTTAACGGGCAGCCGCGTGAGGCAAGAATCATGTAATCCGCATGCAGACAAACCTCCGGTTCGAACAGCGCGCGGTCGGGAAGCGGCAATGCGTCAAGATCATCGATCAAAACCGGCGGATTATGCCGAACACTGCCCTGTTCCCGCCACCACAAACCGGGGATATGCCCTTTTGGTAAACCGCGCCGCAGGTTTTGCATTAACGCAAGCAAAGCATATTCCCCTTCTCCTTGGATAACGAAATCAATAAACCGGTTTTTCATCACCTCCGCGGGAACTAAGGTGGCATGGATACCGCCGAAAATAATTACGACCTCCAGTACGGATTTTATCTTTTCCGCAATGTCCAATGCCCAGCCGTATGTTTGCGTATACACGGAAAAGGCGACGACCGGCGGTTTTTTTTTGTATATTTTCTCCAGAATTTTTTCTTTTCGCGAAAAAAAACGGGCCAGGGAGGGAATATGCAGCACATTATCGTGCCGGCTAAACAGACCCGGGTCATTGGCTAATTCCGTAATGAATCCGTTTTGCCGCAAGACCGCCGAAAGATATTCTATCCCTAAATTTTCTTTCCCCAAATTGACAAACAGGATATCCATACGGGCTCCATTCATCCGATCCGCTTAACCGATAAGGTGCTCATCGATCAACAATCGTGCGTTGTCGGCCGATAGCAGCGCGCTCGCCAAATGGCAAGGATGCGTACAAAAACAACCTGCCGCCTGCGCTAATTGCTTGTTTTTTACGGAATCTCTCCAGAGAGCCGGGAAATGCAGATCATAATCATAGATATTGGCAAAGGGGCGGAGCGGTTCACAAATCGCTACGTCGCCGTTACAAAATAGTACGCCATCGCTGCTGCCCGCGACGCAGGGAAGAATCGCTTTGTTTTGAGCGATAACTTTTTTCATCAACCGCAGAACAGCCAATTCCTTAATCGAATCCACGTCGACCGGCATACGTTCAATATAGCGTTCTAACCTATCCATTACCCGCGGCATATCCACCGGCTCGCTCACTTGCGCACTGAATAGACTGCTGCGCAGGCTGGGATCGC
>JAMWCB010000051.1 GCA_023819605.1 Candidatus Omnitrophota bacterium | reverse complement strand
CCCGGCATGACCAGACGCGCCGACAAAGCACTGCCGGGATGAGGCACCGGTGGTGCTCCAAAAGCAACGGGTACGCTCGTAACCCATAAACAGAGGGCAATATTTATAAATTTTACGCGAATAAATGTTTGCACACTTTTCTCCCCTGCGGCATCAGTAAATGTAGTGAACAATATCCTGCGATTTCTAAAAAACAATAAAGCATACCACAGGATTTATTCCTGTGCAACTCGATGGGGGCAATAAAGATAGGATTATTTTTCCGGATAGTTTTCCAGAAAGGGCACGCGTATTTCCGATTACTCTGCCGTCTGCAGAATATCGATTTCCGGCATCGACGTATAGAGAACCGGCATGTCTCCGTCTTCGGTGGTGAAATAGGAAATATGGTAAATACCGCAGGAAAGCGTTCCTGCCCCGGTAGGATCCACCTGCTGCCAGCCCTGTCCCGGAATCAGATATTCGGCCCAGACATGGCCGCTGACGCCATAGAGCCAGCCGCCGACCTGGCGGCAGCCGATACCCACAACGCGGCACAACGTGACAAAACAATCCGCGAAATCCCAACAATGACCGTATTTTTGCGCCAAAACCTGTTTGACGCCCCAGCGGGAACCGGTTACCGACCCGCCGAAACGGATATTTTTCCCCGGCGCCAGCCAGGCCACCAAGGCCTGTACTTTTTCCGCATCCGTCGAACAACCTGCCATAATCTGCCGCGCCAGCGCGGCAATATCCGGATCATCCGCCGGCCAAAACGGCGTGGCGGCAAGAAGCGCCGCTTCCACTGTCCGGCTGTCCGGCGTAAAACCCGTATCATTGACGGAAATTTCCGCGGTCAGTTGAACAGCCGGAATTCCCCAAACCTGCGGCGCGGGTTCAAATGAATACTGTACCATATCCTGTCCAGCCTGCTGTTCGGCGACTGGTACCGGCTCAAAACGATAGTGTCGCTGGTTTGCCGGAGCGCGTAACCGTATTGTTTTCCCGAAAATAAATTTCGCGGCCAACTCATTGATCCGGGACATTGCGGCCTCACTGGATTGCCGTCCTGATGCCTGCGCCAGAAGATTGAACAACTCGCTGCCGGAACCGTAATCCGCCTTGTCCACCAAGGCCAGCGGCGCAACGACCCGGTAGACAAGCTGCCGCGGCTTGGCGACAAAACCCAGCTCGTATGCCAGTTTCACCGCCACCGGCACGCTCGCGCCGACAAACTCAATCACCTGCTCCCCGGACTGCACACACAGTGCCGGATGCTGTTTCATCGCGGCAATCGCGCGATGCACGGTTGTCGCATCCGCGACCGTTTCGCAGCGGAGAATGTTTACCTGTACGGCCTGTCCCTGAACATTCAAAAATGTATTGGTCAGCGCGCGCAACGGCGCGCCTAATTTCCTGCCGATCGCCGCGGTCTGCTCCGGCGGCACCAACACCTGCCGGGTAACCGAGCAGCCGGCAGGAAGCCGGGAGAAAACATCCTCTCCTGACGATTGCGCCATCGATACGCGTCCGTCGATCACTAAACACACGGCAAGCAACCACCCGCTCATTTTATTCATCGCCAATCTCCTTTACCGCATTTGATCCGCACACCTGCATTGCCCCGGCAGTAATTCCACCATAACACGATAGGCGCTCGGCCCGGAACAGATTCATTGAACTTAAATGACTTTATTGTATTCCAGAACAGTGCCGGTGCTCAACAATTTTTCTTGACGTTGCGTGCGCCTGCGCTATACTAAAAACGAATTATGACAGGCACAGGCCACCCAGATTCGTTTGGGTGGATTTTTTTTGGAACAAAATATGCACGTACCGTTGCCGCTTACCGATATATCAAGCAGCATCCAGAACCGCCGCGAATTTATGCTGCTCGATACCGCGCGTGGCGATGCCGATAACTACCGTTCCTATCTTCTTCTCGATCCGGTTGAACGTATTGTCTGCACCGATGCCGCGGACATGCCGCAGTGCCTGAAATCGCTCGATCAGGCCGCAGGGCGTGGCTTATTCGCCGCCGGCTTCTTCAGCTACGAAGCCGGTTGCGCCCTGGAACCCGCTGCCGGAGTTGCGTCGCGGAATACATTTCCTTTACTCTGGTTCGGTCTTTATGATCAGCCATTTATTTTTAATCACCGCTCAGGCAGGTGGAACCGTCCGCTGCCGCCAGCACCGCCGTTGCTTCCCCGTGCCTGGCGGATTGCCCGGCAGCGCATCAACCAGTCGCGCGCTGCCTATTGCGCCGCCGTTGAACATATCCGTCAACGCATCAGCCGCGGCGAAACCTATCAAGTCAATTACAGCATGAAACAAACGTTCGATTTTTCCGGCTGCTCGCTGTCTTTTTATCATCACCTGCGCCAGAATCAGCCGGTCAGCTACGGCGCGCTGCTGCGCTGCGGCGAATGGGAAATTTTATCGTATTCACCGGAACTTTTTTTTCGCAGGCAGGGCCGCCGCATAACTGTCAAGCCGATGAAAGGCACCCTGCGGCGCGGTGCCACTGCATCAGAAACGCAACAGCTGATGCGTCAACTGCAAACCTGCCCGAAAAACCGCGCGGAAAATATTATGATCGTCGATATGCTGCGCAATGACCTGGGAAAAATCTGCCGGCCAGGCAGTGTCCGCGCCGAAAAACTTTTTACCGTGGAAGACTGGAGCTCGCTGTTGCAAATGACTTCCACCATTACCGGCTGCCTGCAGCCCCATGTCAAACCGGCGGACATCATCCGTAGCTTATTTCCCTCCGGCTCGATCACCGGCGCGCCGAAAATCAACACCATGCGTATTATCCGCGACCTCGAGCGATTTCCGCGGCGGATATTTTGCGGCGCCATTGGTTTTTTCGGCCCAGATCAAACCGCCTGTTTCAATATCGCCATCCGCACCATCCTGCTGCAAAACGGACAGGGAGAGATCGGAATCGGTTCGGGCATCACCTATGCCTCCCGGCCAACGGAAGAATATCAGGAATGTCTGCTGAAAGCCGGATTTCTGCGCCGCCGTTATTTTCAACTCATTGAAACCATGCGTGCCGAAGGCCGTGGCATTGCCCTGCTGACCGCACACCTGCGGCGCCTGCGCGCGTCCGCGGCAGAACTGGGATTTATCTACGAGCCGGTATACCTGCGCCGCGAATTACGCGCCTGTCTGCAGCGCTTGGACAGCGCAACCGCTTGGCGTATCCGGCTCTTGCTGTTTCGAGACGGCAGATGTACTTTGGAAACGTCGCCTCTGCCGGCGGCCAGCGCTCCGGAAACGCGCGTCGTCATCTCCGAACGCCGGACAAACTCCGGCGATCCGGTACTGCGCCACAAAACAACACAACGCAAACTTTACCAGACAGAATACCGGCGCGTGCAGGCGCATGGCTATTTTGACGTTATTTTTCAAAATGAACGCGGGGAAATTACGGAAGGCGCGATCTCAAATATTTTCATTCGCCGCGGCACCTGGTACTATACACCGCCGGTCGCGTGCGGCTTGCTGCCGGGAGTCTTTCGCGCCCGTTTCCTGAAAACTCATCCGCGCGCGCGGGAAAAAATACTCACGATCGAAGATTTACGCACCGCCGACGCGATTTACTGCTGTAATGCCGTGCGGGGAATGGTGCGGGTACAATTAACCGTCTCTCTCTAACGCTCCCCGGAACTGCGCTTACCCTTCGTCCAGGTTCCGCCACGATACCAGTTGCAGCACCGTACTCGGATTAATGTTATACCGGATGGCATTCATGTACGGTTCATAATATTTAATATCGACCGTACCGTTTAAACGAATACCGTCGCTGCCGGACCACACACCGCCCAACACATTTAACCCCTGCGCGCCCCCGCCGTTGACGCGGAATTCCCCCGTACTGTAAACACAGCCGTCAATAAATCCGCAGCCGTTAATAACCGTCGATGTCGTTACGTCCGGATCAGTAAGCACATCGCCGACCACAATCACGAAGCCGCCGATTTTTCCAAAGGTGCCGTTTAAGGTAAGATCGTCTTCCAAATAAACGACATTCGGTATCCATTTCGACGGATCCGGATCGGATTTATCGAACCAAAATTCCGTCGGCAGCGGCGGATTCTTAGAAAAAATCTCTTCCGCCGTGTAGATATTGTCGCTCCCGTCGGCTTTTATCTGCGTCCCGGCAATTTGACGCAAAGAATTGAAATCAAGCCGAACCAACGGGCTAATCGTCGGATCTTTAGCCGTCGTACCGATCAATCCTGCCTGATGTTGCACGAGTAAACTTCCGGCATACAACACATTACCATCCACCGTGAACGCATTGCCGTTTACCCGTAAATTTCCCGCCGTATATAACGCGCTGCCCCAGAAACTAAACGGCAAATCTTTTTTCGCGACAAAAGCTTGCAAACGGGCAATATCCTTGGTGTTCGCCTGGGCCTGCGCGACGCTGGGAGCATAGCCCAAGCTGTCGATGCGCCATTCTTTACCGAGGACCAGCGTGGTTATTGCATACGAATACTGTCCCCGGACGACCTGCGCGCGGTCCGTAAGATTAACGGCGGTTGCCGGCGACGTGAACGCCGGCAACCTAACCAACGCTTCATCAATCGCCGCTTCGGCGCATTGCATCGCCCAAAAATGGTTCTTCTGACTCTGAGCATTTTTACCATTCCATACGGCTCGAAAAAGGAAACTGCTCAGTAACACCGTGATGACGGCAATAATCAAATAGACGGAAATCAACAAAATACCGCGGCGATTTCCTAACATGGCCGGCCTCCTTCTTTATCCACGCGCATTCGAATATATCGTGCACCACAATCCTGAACTGTCCGGGTTAGGGCTGGCGAAACGCGATGCTTTGACGCAGCGAAGAACAAACAACCCGGCCGCCCTGTCCCCACGGCAGAACATTTCTTGCCAAAAACAACCGAACATCCACCCTGCCGGAATGCAAAGCCGCATTAAACCCCAGATCAAGAAACCCGTCAGCGTTATCCATGGGCAAACTGGCGCTGCCGTCGTTTTCATTACCATCAAGCAAATTATTCGCGTTTGCATCCTCGCTGCCGAGATTATTGGCCATCACCCGGCCTCCCGCGCGGTTGATATCGATTATTACGCCGTTTGTGCACATAAACCGGAGCGTCGTTGCCGTAGCGGAAACAAAGGTCAGCGGGAAAATATCCGCCTGGGCATAATGCTGCGTCGTCGGCCCGTAATCTACATAACGGCGCAATTGCCGAAGCCCTTCTGTGGTGGAATAGGAGCAAAAAACTATCACCGACCGCCACTCTAACACATTTCCAACCCCCACATGCATATAATTGTTGTTGCTGCTGCCGTCTTCTCCCCCCACCGCGGGGCTGCCGCGCGCGGACGCCATCCAGAGCCCCTGCTCAAAGCTACCGGAAGCCCCGTCGAAAAACGTAAATGTTCCGGCAAAGCTGCTTGATCCTTCGCGCAATTCCCGGCTCAAAAGCTCCATCGCGTTACGCGCATCAAAAGATACATCCATCCGTACCTGGGAAACCTGCCAAGCGCCGCGCGCGGACGAAAAAATCATCAGCAACGCCGCAAGAATAAAAAGGAACACCAATGATACGATCATAATTTCAACAAGAGTTATACCGGAACATCGCCTGATTATCCGCATAGACTGAAACATCTATCGCTGTGTCAATAACGCCGCCAACTCTTCCTGAAAAATTCTGCCGCCCTGGCCCTGCCAGGAAACCGTCACATACACTTTAATCGGATTCGCGGCCAAGTTCGCATATCTGACGATTACCGTTTCTTGATTGAGATTATTGAATCCCGGAACTGCGGCGCCGTCCGGATAACGCGCGGTTAACGTTATTGCAGTCAACGTAGCCAATGTCCGCATCGACTCAATCACCGAAGTGGCGTCATTGAGCGCGGTGGCCGAAGCGTCGATTTGTTCAACGAAAATAAGACCGGAATGCAAAAGGTGAAGCACGGAGGTCAAAACAACGGCAAGCAATGCGCCGGCGACCAGCACTTCAACAAGCGTCAATCCAGAACGAGAATTTAACCTACGCATTACCCAAAACCCTCCACGTCAATTTTAATCGCTTCCTGCCATGCCGTCAATAGACGAACTAACCCGGATATTTCACCAGGCAGGTGAACTATCCGGATTAAGTTCAGTTATACCGACTCCTTAAATAACTCCTTCATCGTTAAGAACGGTGCGATTTCGCGATTCAGGCATGCCCGCACTTTTTGCTCGTCTCCAGACGAGTAATGAAATATGCGGGCTGAAATTTTTAAATAAAAAACCTCAGGCAAATTAGACCTGAGGCTTCTCTGAAAGCCGTTCAACTTCGGCAGCTGACTGTCATGGCCCGCAGGCTTTAGACTCTTGAGCTTTGCGCCGCCGGTTTTCACCGGGTTTGCCATTGTCGGTCTAACGCTTTTACTAAAATAAGTATATCATATCCGGCGTTCACGCGCTATACGATACGCCTTTCACACTTTATTCCCCGCAATGCGCCAGCACCTTTTCGGCTGCAGAAACGGGTAAAAATTGCCGCGCTGCGGGCGCGCAGTACTTCTCGGTCCGCGCTGTATTCCAGCACCCCCAGCACCGGCTCACCGCTCAAAGCGCGTACGATTACCGGATTATTCGCCAAAGCCGCTTCCTCATCATGCTGCGGCGGATGACATTGGGTAAACAGAATGCCGGCCAACGATAATCCACGGCGCCGCAATGCCTCCACGGATAAGAGCGTGTGATTAATCGCGCCCACGCGATTTTCCGCAACCAAAAGCACCGGCAGGTGGAGCGATGCGGCAATCTCGATAAGATACCGTGTGCGGTTATACGGCACCAGCACGCCGCCGCTGCCTTCCACGATGACCGTTTCATAATCCGCGGCAAGTTCGCGGAAGTTCCGCCGTATCTTTATCGCACTAATCTTCCGCCGTTCAGCTGCCGCGGCTAAGTGCGGCGAAGCCGGCAAAGCAAACCGGTAACACACCCGCCGCTCCTGCGCTGCCGGCGGCACTACGGCCGGCAGCGCCCGCGTGTCATGCTCCGCCAGATCATCGGCGGCGCCGGTTTGCACCCACTTTTGCGTAATAGCACGCCGTCCCTGCCGGCGAAAAAAATCCAGCAGTAACCCGCACACCAGCGTCTTGCCCACGCCGGTATCCGTGCCGACAATAAACAACGCGCAGAAATTTTCCTCTTTTGGTTCAAACCGTTGCCCGGACATACAACACCTGATAAGTCGCGCGCCAGCGCCCATCAAACCGCGGATAGGATTCCAACAAACGCTTCCAGCGCCGTGGCGTCCACAAACCTCCCGACCGCCCTGCGCCGCTGGTGGCCCGCATGCTGCGAAACAAACCCGTTCCGTCGGAACATTCACGGATCACCGCTTCTTCCGCTACGGAAATTGCGCGAAATCCCGCTTCCGCCAACGCGTGCCGCACCGCGGCCGCCGACAAAAACCGCGCCGCCGGGATCGGCGGCAGCGCCGGCGCGGCTGCGGCCAGCGCCTGCTGCAACTCGCCCAGCGTTTGCGGCCCAAACGTAGAAAAGGTTAGCTCTCCCCCGGAAACAAGGCACGGCGCGTATCGCCGCATCGCCGCGGCAAAATCCGTAAACCATTGAAAACAGGCGTTCGCAGTGATCAGACTATAACCGGAGCCAACCTCCCCGTTTTCCGCGTCGTCGATTTTTACCGTCAACGGGGCTGAACGTATCCGCGCCTGGGCTTTCGCCAACATTTCCGGCGCAAAATCGACAATCGTCAGCTGCGCCCGCGGATAGCGCTGCCGCAACAACGCCGTATAGATACCGGTACCCGGCCCGAATTCCAGTATTGAATCGCTGTGCCACGGCAGCAAACGCGCCAACTGCCCGGCCATGTGCTGTTGCACGACTGCGGCGGAATCATAGACGGCAGCTGTCCGATCGAAGGCGCTGCGTACGCGTATTTTATCAAACGGCATGTTCATTCCCCTGCTTTCATAAAATTCCAGCCGGCCGGGATAATCACCGCCGCAACCAGGCCGCCACCTCAGCGCTAAAATCCGGATGGGTCAGCGGTAGATGGCCTTCTGCTTTGATCGTCACCAGCCGCGCCGCCGGAACTTCCCGGCACAAAGACTCCACCTCGGACAAAGGCGCGATACGGTCTTCCGCGCCGTGGACAAACAGACAACGCGGAATCGCGCGCACAATTTCCGGCGTCAGGCGCAACTGTTCCAAAAAAACCAGCGTCTCCACCAGCGTCTCCGGCACGCCTTCCCGGCAATACGCTTCCGCCAACGGCAAAAACCATTCCCGCGCCAACGACGTTGCTGAAACACATTGCTGAAAAAACTGCCGCAGAAAAGCCTCTTTACTGCGGGATATCATGAATTTTACCATGGCAATATCGCGCGCCGGATACTGCTGACGCACGCCCACGAGCACGACATGGCTAAAAAAATCCGGCTGCTGCGCGGCTAAATACGCGCCGACAAAACCGCCCAGCGACAATCCCAATAAACGGACCGGCTGCTGCGTATGCGCGCGCAAAAAATCCGGCAATATTTCCGCCGCATCCTGCGGCCAAAACGGATCGGGCACCGCATAGTTATACGACAGTTCCAGCCGACTGAATATGCGATAGTCCCCGGCCCAGCCGGGAAGTAATACCAGCAGTTCTTTCTGCTTCCGGTCAATTATTTTAAACTGCGAGGACGGCATCGATATCCTCCACCAATTTCTGCAACTGCGCGCGGCAGTGATGATACGTCAGCGAAAACCGCAAACGCGCTTCCTGACGCGGCACGCTCGGATAACGGATCGGTACCACCCAGTACCCTTTTTCCTGCAAAGCCTGCGCAGAACGCACCGCGCGTTCGTTTTCACCAACGATCAGGGGCACGATCTGAGTGCTGCCGCGCACCGCATAGCCGCGCCGGATCAATTCGACGCGAAAAAAATCACTGTTTTCCTGCAACACACGGCGGCGCTCCGGTTCCGCGGCGACAACCTCCAGCGCCGCGAGGTTCGCCGCGATCACGGCCGGCGGCAAGGCCGTCGAATAAATAAACGCCCGCGAAAAGTTCCGCAGATACTCAATGATCGCCTGGTCAGCCGCGCAATACGCGCCGAAACTCCCCAAGGCTTTGCTGAACGTACCCATAAGCATATCCGCGCCGGCAGTCGCGCCGGCTTGCTCGGCCAGGCCGCTGCCGCGCGCGCCGAACAAACCGGTGGCATGCGCTTCATCGACCAGCAAGCTGCAATCATATTCCTGTTTCAACAGGACCAGCTCCGCCAACGGCGCGCAATCGCCGTCCATGCTGAACACACTCTCCGTCACAATCAGCGCGTCGCGATAATTTCCGCGTTCCCGCGCCAGAAGCCGGCGAAGATGTTCCGGATCATTATGCGCAAACCGGATCAGCCGCGCTCCGGATAACTGCGCGCCGTCGAGAAGACTGGCATGCGCCAAACGATCGGCGAAAATCACGTCCTGCTTTCCGCAGAGCGCGCTGATAATGCCGAGATTTGCCTGGTAACCGGAATTATACACCAGCGCGCGCTCTTTGCCTTTAAATACCGCCGCCGCTTCTTCCACGGCCCGGTGCAGCGTTTGGGAGCCGCTGAGCAGCCGCGACGCGCCGGCGCCGGTTCCCCAACGGAGGATAGCGTCCCGGCCGGCCGCGGCCAGATTCGGATGTTCGGCCAGGCCCAAGTAATCATTGGAGGAAAAATCAAGATATCGGCGCCCGGCAATCGTAATCACACCGGCAGTGCGCTCCTCTATCGTATGCACCGTGCGCATTAATCCGTCCTGTCGCCGTTGCGCCAACAGCCGGCCTATTTTTTCCATAGGTGCCACACCTCCCGCGCCAGCGCCTGATCCTCGGACACGGCGCGGCCGCGCACGGTCAGGTAGCCGCCGATGAGCATGCCGGTAGCGCCGGCCAGATACGCCATTGCCTGAAAATCTTTCAAACAACTCTCCCGGCCGGCGGCGATTTTAATCATGGTCGTGGGCATAAGCAAACGGAAAAGTGCGATCGCGCGGATCGCCTCCACCGCCGAAAGCGGCGGCTGATGTTCCAGCCGTATGCCGGCAAGCGGCACTAATATATTTAACGGCACACTGTCCACGGCCAATTCCTTAAGCGTCTGCGCCAAGTCCCGGCGATCATCCCAGGTTTCGCCTAAGCCGATAATCCCGCCGCTGCAAATCTCAAAGCCGGCTGCTTTGGCCGCGCGTACAGTTTCCCGGCGTTCTTCATAGCGGTGGGTTGATACGATCTGCGGATAAAATCGCGCCGACGTCTCGAGATTATGGTGATAACGCCGCGCGCCGGCTTGGCGCAATTGCCGTAACGCCGTTTCTTCCAGTGCGCCCAAAGAACAGCACACGCTGATCCCGACCTCCGCGACAATACGCCGAACAGCCGCGCACAAACACCCCAGTTCCTCGGAACTAAGCCGGTTCCCGCTGGTAACGATCCCAAACCGCGCCGCACCATAGGACTTTGCCTGCCGCGCGGCATCAATCAACTCAGCCGCGGACCGCAAAGGATAGGCCGGAACCGTCGCCTGATGATGCGCGGATTGCGCGCAAAACGCGCAATCTTCGCTGCAGCGGCCGGATTTTGCGTTATAAATCGTACACAATTCTATCTGTTCGCCAATGCCCGTACGCCGCGCCTGGTCCGCTTCCGCCATCACCTGCGCGAGCGGCGCTTTAACCACAAAATCGAGCAATAGATCGTTTTCCCTCACCTGCGCGCATCCTTCCGGTTTTTTCTTGTATTGTAATCGTTTCACCGCCATTGTCAACCTGATTTTATTCTATGGTTTACCATATCTGCCCGCTCCGTTGTTTTCAGGCCGATGCCGGGATTACCGAACGAATATGCCTGCCCAGCGCTGCCAGAGAAACCAGCCGCCGCCGATGATCATTGCCCAGATCGCCGCTTGTTTCAGAAGGGTAAAAAAGAAAATAATATACGCGTCAAACAACGTAATGCCGCAGCTGAGGCGAAAAATCCGCGCCTGCAACGCCGGAAAACGCAGAATCGCCGCGACACTGAGCCAAACCATCCAGGGCAGACGGCAGAGCGCCGCAAGCAACAGGAGCATCGACAGCAGGGGATAGAGCAGCAGGTGGCATTGCAGCAATCGAAAAAAATCCGGCTCCAAGTGGTATCCCTGCCGTTTTTCCTGCCGTAATACCGCATACCAATATAATGAAAAAAACGCGGTCGCGCACACCGCCAGCGTCGCCAGGAAAAGCCCGCAAGTAAAATCCAACGCCGGCGCCGCGCAACCGCCGGCGATATGGCCGGCCAACCACCGGATCGCCGGCACGTAAACCGCAACGCTTATCGAAATACTGGCCACGACTAACGGCCAGAGCGGCTGTTCCGCGGCGGTCTCCTCAAAAATCTTGTCCGGCGCAAACCAGCATAAAAAAATCGGTATTGGATTAATGCGCATTGTTCTCCCTTAACTCATCCCCGCTTCCGATTCACCCGCACCTTTCTTCACGCGTCTCCGGCGAGGGTCTCGGCGCAGGCATACCCCGTAAGTGTACCGCAGAAATTTCCTTTCTGCCAGACGCACGATATTTCCCCGCGGGCAGTTCAATCAAAAATTCCCAGTAGCGCCGCGGCATACACTGCCGCTGCAGCCGCGCGTTGGCGCGTTCGCCGACGGCGATATCCTGAAAATAGCGCTGCCAAAGCGCGGCGGTTTCTTGTTCTTCCTGAGACAGTTGCGGCGCGGCGGATACCGCGATCGCTACGATTTCCCATACCCGGCCGTCAAAAATCGCCGCATACTGCCGGCCGACATCATGAATGATCCATTGCCGATCGCGCAGGCGCCGGGCAAAGTACGGCGCCAGCAACGGCAAAATTTGGTGCTCCGGCCGGATGCGCGCGTAATGCCGGCCGTCCGCTAATTCCTGAAAACGCAGCAAACCGCGCATCCGATGCGCTTCCCGTCCGACCTGCCGCGCTAACGTATAGGCGGCGGCGACCCGTTCGTCCGTCAGGTAACTATCCGCCGCCGGGCCGGCCCGCAGCGCAAACGCAACATACCGCGCAATGATTATTTCTTTCTGCGGTGAGCCGGACAAAAAAACCTGCCGGACTGCCTGTAAACTCGACGGCCGCAACCGGCTGCGTAAAAAACTCCACCATTGCCGCGCCGCTGCTTCATCGGTTTCGATACACTGTGCTTGCGAAAACAACTCTCTCTCAGCCCGCGCATGCACGGTTATCTCATCCGGTAGCCGGCGGCCGCTTAACGCGCGCTCGATGCAGCAGAGCAACCCGGCAAACGACCCGTCATAAGAAAAAACCCGCATCACAACTCTCCGGTAATCACCGACCCCGCCTCGTCTGCCGGCAGCCCGATCGGATCAAACAGCGTGCGTTCCCGCACCGGCGGCGGCGACAAGGCCGCCAGGGCCTGCGCGCCGGCCGGCGGCACACGGCCGTAGTATTTACCGTTAACCGTGATAAAATACTGCGCGCGTTTCCAGACGGAACGCAATTTAAGCAAATCTTCCTGCTGCACGCGCTTAACGCGGCGTAATTGCAAAATTTTTTGCACCGACCGCACGCCGAGTCCCGGCACACGCAGCAAAGCCGCTTCCTCTGCGGTATTGATTTCCACCGGGAAATATTCCGGATGGCGGCAGGCCCAACCCACTTTCGGATCGATGTCGGTTTCCAGGTTCTGGTGCGCGGCGTCAAAGAGTTCATCGGCGCCAAATCCGTAAAAACGCATCAGCCAATCCGCCTGGTAGAGCCGGTGTTCGCGCAGCAATGGCGGCGCGTTTAACGCCGGCAAACCGGCCTGTTTATTTACTGGAACATAGGCCGAATAATACACCCGTTTCAATCGCATCGCCGAATAGAGCCAATTGCTTAACCGCAAAATCTGCGCATCCGATTCCGGTGTCGCGCCGATGATCAGCTGCGTGCTTTGCCCGCCGGGCGCGAATAAAGGAGCTCTGCGGGAACTGCGGCGCTCCTGCCGGGCGACGGCAATCGCCGTACTTACCCGTTGCATCGGCGTCAGGATCGCCTCCGGAATTTTCTGCGGCGCCAGCAAGGCCAGACTCTTGCGTGTCGGCAGTTCAATGTTAACGCTCACACGGTCGGCGAGCATGCCCGCTTCCTGAATCAGGCCGGCAGCGGCACCGGGGATTAATTTACAGTGAATGTAGCCGCCAAAGCGGTAGGTGCCTCGCAGCAGGCGCAAAGTCCGCACTATCAATTCCATGGTATAATCCGGCGATACGGCCACCGCGGAACTTAAAAAAAGGCCCTCAATATAATTACGCCGGTAAAAACGCACCGTCAGCGCCGCGAGTTCTTCCGGCGTAAAGAGCGCCCGCGGCACGTCATTGCTGCGGCGGTTGACGCAGTACGCGCAATCGTAAATACAACGGTTGGTCTGCAGAATCTTCAGCAGCGAAATGCAGCGTCCGTCCGCCGACCAGCTATGGCAAATACCGCCGGACGAAACCGCGCCCAAACGGCCGGGCCGCTGCGCACGGCTGCCGCTGGATGAACAACTCACATCATATTTAGCGCTGTTGGCCAAAATGCTCAATTTTTCATCAATCACCATAAGACACTCATAAAGCAAAAACCTTCGCCATTCGGCGAAGGTTTTACTTTTTTAACGTCCAGGTTCCCCCTTCAACTCAGGACATCTTCCGTATTCTGTCGGGCGGATTTTGCCTGATGCAGAATTCTATATTATGTTTTTTATTATAGTACTTCCCGCGCAAAAGGCAAGCAAAAACCCATAACCGCGCGCAGACAAACCACAACATTAAAAATCAGAAACTCACGGGCGCAATGCGTGCGGAAGTTTGCGTTTCGGCAGCAGCCATCAAAACATAACTCAGATAAACAGTTCCCCAGGAATTCTGAACGCCAATCCACATTTTCCGGTCGTTTTTTTTCAGCACAACATCCTCGCCGGCGACGCTCATCTGCCAGCCGCTGCGCATAGCGTCCTCAACATAAAAATCCGCCGGTGAGCACGCCGCCGCTTTGACCCGGAATACCCACGCCGGCGCGCGACCCAGACCGGTTGCCACGCCAACCGACTCACCGGCTGCCGGATGCGGCACAATGCCATACTGCATGAGCCGAGATTTCGCTGTCGCCTGCATGCCGAGCACGACGACCAAACACGGGATGAGCACCGACACCATGAATATAAAACCGGCTTTGGCCCGCGCGGCCAACCAACCGCTATCACGACCAAAACCCAACCGATATGCTCCCGCTGCCGCTAAAATACATCCGCCCAACAACCACAACAGCGAACTTTGCATTTAAAATTTCTCTCCGTCAATACCCGGCACAGCCGCTTACCAGCAAACCGCATTGAATTTTTGTTTGAACGATCGCCTCGGGCAAGCGAAGTTTCGCACATAACGCATAACGTCTGTATCCATACCTCACGCCGCCGTCCCATACTTGAGCAAAAGTTTTTCGGCTTCCGCGGTCGGCACCGGCTTGGAAAAAAGAAATCCCTGTAACTCATCGCAACGGTTTTCTTTTAAAAAATGCAATTCCGCTTCTGTTTCCACGCCTTCCGCGACGATTTTCAACCCCAAGCCGTGCCCCAAGGTAATAATTGCCGAAGTCAACGCCACATTCGTCTTGTTTTCCGGCAACGCTTTGATGAACGTGCGGTCAATTTTTAACGAATCGATCGGAAAATGTTTTAAACAGCTCAACGAAGAATATCCCACGCCGAAATCGTCGATCGCGATTTTCATCCCTAACTCTTTTAATCGCGTCAGCAACTTAATCGTAAAATCAATATCGTTCATGGCGATACTTTCGGTAATTTCCAATTCCAGCGTAAACGCTTCGATCTGCAGGTCCGTAACCGCGCTTTTGATCACCTCGTAAAAATGCTGATGCTGAAACTGGCGCGCGGAACAATTAAAAGCAATTTCGATATTCGCATATCCGGCGTTTTGCCATTGCTTTGCCTGACGGCAGACTTCCTGAATGACCCACTCGCCGATCTTCACGATCAAGCCGGTCTCTTCCGCCAACGGAATAAAATCAAGCGGCGAAACCATACCCCGCTGCGGATGATGCCAGCGCAACAACGCTTCCAGGCGGATAATTTTACCGGACAGTGCGGAAAAAATCGGCTGATAGTACAGTTCAAACTGATGCGATTCGGAGGCATAACGCAATTCCGCTTCCATTTGCAAACGCGTTACCGCCGACGTATGCATATGCTTATCGAACATCACATAACTGTCTTTGCCCTGCATTTTCGCCTGGTACATCGCGGTATCGGCGTCCCGCAGCAAAATCTCCGGCACATTTTCTTCGGGATTGCTCATCGCGATACCGATACTGCACGATACGGTCACCTGCTGATCCTGGAGCGCCAACGGAACCGAAATGTGCGCGCGAATCCGTTCCACCACGGTTTTTACTTCCTCATCACTGTTCACGTCCTCCAACAATACGGTAAACTCGTCGCCGCCGAACCGCGCCGCCGTATCACCGGAACGCAAGCAGGATTTTATTTTTTTCGCAACCGTGACCAGCAGTTGGTCGCCGACAATATGCCCTAAACTGTCATTGACATATTTAAAACGGTCGAGATCGATAAACAGCACGGCACAACGGATATTCCGATGGCGTTTCGCGCGCTCAATCAAATTCAACAGACGGTCGATGAACAACGTGCGGTTCGGCAAACCGGTCAACTTATCATGGAGCGCATCATAGCGCAGCTGCTCTTCGGCAA
>JAMWCB010000050.1 GCA_023819605.1 Candidatus Omnitrophota bacterium | reverse complement strand
GGTGCACGCGTTACAGCAGACGGTGGAAACGCAGCGGCTACAGGCCTTGCTACTGGCTATTCGGAAAGATGAACATGGAATCCGCGCTAAAGAGCGTTATTTTTCTCCGCGCGACCGGAATTTTCGTTGGGATTATGCGCATCAGCCGCCGGAATTGTGGGAATTGTTTCGGTCGCAGCAGGCGGCCGATCATCACGTGCGCGTTCATCCGCTGCTCGCTTGGACGGAATTGGACGTCTGGCGGTATATTCAGCGGGAAAAAATACCCGTCGTTGGACTGTATTTTGCGCAGGCCGGGAAGCGGTATCGCAGCATCGGCTGCGCGTGTTGCTGTCAACCGGTGCCGTCGACCGCGGACAGCGTGCAATCGATTATCCGGGAGTTGCGCACGACGACGGTCGCCGAGCGCAGCGGCCGGGCGCAAGATAAGGAAAATGCGTATACGATGCAAAAATTGCGCAGCTTGGGATATATGTGACGGAGGAGAGAAATGCGGATGCGGGATAGCCGGATGCTGTCCGTAGCTTTTATCGGGCACGTCGACCATGGGAAATCGACGTTGTTAGGCCGCCTGCTCACGGATATGCATGCGGTGCCGCCGCAGGTGTTCGAAGAAGCCCGGCAGGCCGGTTCCGGCGATGTGCTGGCGTTTCTTTCCGATCAATTTCGCGAGGAACGCGAGCAATTACAGACGATCGACACGACGCAGCGTTTAGTGCGCGGGTCGCGGCGTTCTTTTTTGTGTATCGATACTCCCGGGCATTTGGAATTTTTGGAAAACATGCTGACCGGCGTTACGAAGGCCGATGCCGCGGTACTGGTCGTCGATGCCGGAGAAGGCGTGCGCGAGCAGACCCGCCGTCATTTATGGCTGGCGCGTTTGCTGGGTATCGAGCAGATGATCGTCGCGGTCAATAAAATGGATCGGGTGGGCTTTTCGGCCGCGCGTTTTCAGGAATTATGCGGGGAGATTTCACGCGGGTGCGGTCATCAGCGCGTTTTTTTGCGGGCGGTAATTCCGGTATCCGCGCGCGATGGCGATATGGTCTGCCGCCGTTCTCCGCGCATCGCCTGGTACCGGGGTAAAACGCTGCTGGCGGCGCTGAACGCCTGCCGTATGCGGCAACCGGCGATTCATGAACCGTTGCGTATGCCGGTCCAGGATGTTTACCATGTTCAGGACGACGTGGTGGCGGTCGGCAGGATCGGCGCGGGGGTGGTGCGGCGCGGCGGGAGGGTTGTTGTGCTGCCGGCGGGAGGGGCGGCGCGCGTGAAGTCGTTACGAAAATTCGAGCGGCCGCCGCTTGCGGCAGCGCGCGCCGGGGAAAGTATCGGTATTTCATTATCCGGCGTCCCGCTTGCCCGCGGGGCGGTGATCTGCGGCGGCAGATTGCCGGCAGCGGTCAGGGAGTTTCCCGCGGTTGTCCTGTGGCTTGCCGGTGTTCCCGCGGAAAAAGGCGCCGGGGTTACCGTGCGCATCGCCACCCAAGAACAGAATGCGGTGATCGCGGAGATCATCCGGCGTTTCGATTCGGCGACCTTAGAGCCGTTGGGAGCGGATGCGGCAGTGCGGCAGTATGAGTTGGCCCGGATGCGCATCGCAACAAGCGATCCGGTGGTCATTGAAGCGGATTGTCCGCAGCGGGAGTTGGGGCGTTTTGTTCTGGAGCAAGCCGGCAGCGTCGTCGGGCTGGGAGTAATCGGGGCGGCGGAGCATGCGTAAGCTCGTGTGCGGCGGCGTCGCGGTATTTTTTTTGGCGTTGGCCGGGATGTATCTGTTCTGGCGCTTGACGGCGCCGAACATCGTCTGGATTTGTATCGATGCGCTGCGTCCGGACCATGTAACGTGTTATGGATACCGCCGCGCGACCAGCCCGCATCTTGACGCGCTGGCGGCAGAGGGAGTCCGTTTTACCACCGTCTATGCCCAGGCCGGCTATACGCTGGCCTCAGTGCCGTCCTTTTTTACCGGCCGCCATCCGCTCTCGCTGGGATTGTGGGCAAGCAGTAGTTATACAAAAAAGTTGCCGGCGCGGGAAACGACAATTGCGGAAATTTTGCGGTGGGCCGGGTATCAGACGGCGGCCTACAGCGGCGGCGCTTTCGTCACGCCGGATTTCGGCCTCGACCAGGGTTTTAACGAATTTTTTCTTCCGGCCGTTGAGCAGGCAGCCGGGGAAAAAGACTGCGTGCAGCTGATTGCGCAGGCCGTGCGCTGGTTGGAGCGCAAGCGCCGTTCGCCTTTTTTTTTATATATCCATACGTATGCGGTCCATGATCCTTACGGCGCGCCGGCGCCGTTTCAGGGCATGTTTACTCCGGCCGAGCGTGGCGCGTTTTTGCCGGCGGCGCCTGACGCTGATTTTTATAAAATGGTGCGGCGGGGGATAATCGAGCTGGATGAACGGGAACGCGCGTACTTGGTCGGTTTGTACGATGAGGGTATTCGCTATTGCGATGAACAGATCGGCAGGCTGCTCGCGGCGCTGGATCGCTTGCGATTGCGAAATAATACGCTGGTTATCGTATCTGCGGATCATGGCGAAGAGCTTTTCGATCATGGACGCCAGGGGCACGGGGATGTGTATGAGTGTATCGCGAAAGTTCCGTTGATTATGCGTTGGCCCGGAAAAATCGGCGCCGGCCGGGTTGTTTCTTCGGCGGTACGCTTGCTTGACGTGGCTCCGACAATTCTGGACGCCGCCGGGATTCGCGGCGGCGCTCTTTTCCGGCACCAGGGCCGGAGCCTGCTGCCGCACATCGTCGGAAAAGAACGTGCGTATCCGTGCGCAGAGGTAATCGTCGGAATGGACGCTGATGCGCGCTTGCGGCTTGCCGTGCGGAACGGCGCATGGAAATTGATTGCGACCGCCAGTGAACCGGGGGGGGTAATCAAACCCTATCGTTATGAATTGTACGATTTGAGCGCAGCGGATTCGGAAAAGAACGATTTGTTTGCCGCGCGTCAGGATGTGGCAGAAGATCTGCAGGAATTGTTGACAGAGTCGTTGCGGTTGATTCCGGCGGTGGCCCGGCGCGCGCCGCCGCGGTTTCCGGGGCAGGAAGAGCCGCTGCTCGATGCGCAAACAATGCGGCGTTTGAAATCCCTGGGTTATTTATGAGCAGGAGTTATGGGCGGAACAACGTTTCTCCGTCCATGCCCAAAGCGGCGATTTCTTCGGTGGTAAAACCCGCTTCGGATAGGATGGTCGGTGTCAGATCATAGATGGACGGCGCTGTCTTCGTCAACGGTTTGTTGGTAAAAAGAATGCCGGGGACCAACGCGGGGTCAATGAGATGATCGCCGGACCATTTTTTCTGGTTATCTTCGATGCGCACGGCGGGAACAGCCCCCAGGGCGGTTTGCCAGGAAGCCCGAAATCCGCGGGCAAATCCTAAGATTAAGTCCGGCGCGGCAGCGGTATGTTTTCCGTGATAAATATCCTCGCGGCGGTATACGTCCGCTAAAACCGGTTCATCGGTTACCTCATCCCGCCAGGCAAGCAATTCTTCCCGAAGTTTTTCGCGCAGCGCGCGCGAAGCATGGGTGAGGTAGATGCCGCTAAAGCCCAGCGCATAGGCGGTAGTGCGCTGCCAATCGACGCCGTTGAGCAGCTCGCTATTCGCGGGTGCGGGCGCCGTTTGTATGAGGTAGCCGTGGTCGCGCAGCCAGCTGTTGACATGGCAGGCGCGGCGGAACGGGCCGAACCCATGGTCGGAGAGAATAATCAGTGTATCCTCCGGCGAAAGGTTTTTTCGTAGGTGTCCGACGAGCGCATCCATCCGCTCATACCAGTGCGTGATCGTCGGCTGCCAGGGATCGTGCGCTGTTTCATGGTTTCGCCAAAACATATGCTGCAGCACATCCGTCAGCTCTGTGTAAAAAAAGAGCACGCCGCCACGGAAGCGTTGTAATTCATAGTCAAGAATTGCGCGTTGTTCCGTGAAGCGCGTTTCCGCCTGCTGCAGCAGTGCAGTTTCGTCGATGCGGTGTTCATTGACTCCCCACGTATTCAGGGGCATGCCCTGTGTATGAAAAAATCCCAGGGCGCGGGCTAATTCTTTACTATAGCCCGCCGGAAAC
Source organism: Candidatus Omnitrophota bacterium (assembly GCA_023819605.1). Taxonomy (GTDB): domain Bacteria; phylum Omnitrophota; class Gorgyraeia; order B26-G9; family B26-G9; genus JAMWCB01. The sequence goes on along the minus strand of JAMWCB010000050.1, from coordinate 12,052 downwards.
GAAAGAGGATAGACCGGCTGTTCCGGATGAAAATTTACGGGGCCGGCGAATAATTTAAAATGCGGCGAGGTGCTGATCAGATAAAATTTAACGATACCGTGGAGTGTTTTGCCCCAGCCAAGCGGGAATTCGATTTCCTGCCAGGCGCTCCACTGGCCGGGCTGCAGGATGATGCGGCGCTTGCCGATACGTAACGTTGCCGCGCCGGAGGTATCGTCGAGAACAATGTCTACCGGGATAAGCGCATGGCGCGCCGTGCCGCGCAGCCCTTGCACGCGGGGGCCGCGCAATTCGATGCGCAGCGGGGAAGTCTTGGATACAGGCACTACCCAGCCGCCGGTATCCGGTTTGTCCGCCTGGCCCGGTTCGGAGGTATAAAATGAGAAGGTTCCCTCCGTGCCGAGGATATCCGGCACGCCCATGCCGCTGAGCAGTTTACCGTTGATTTTTTCCGGCGGGAAGCTCAGCGGACAGTGGAGGATGACGCTGGGCACGTGTTTCCGGCGCAGGTATGTCCAGAATGCCGGTTCAGCGATGACCGGCTGCGGTTTGCCGCGGTGCATCCGGGAAAGCGACAGGCGGATTTTCCCGGTATCCGCATCGCGGACGATGAAATCAAAGATACCATGTCGGCCGGGATTTTTTCCGGTGATACATCCCGCCCAGGCAACCGGCGACTGTGCCGGATTAGTCGTCGCCAGCCGCGCATAGCCGCCGCTTTTTTGTAAGGCCGCCAAATTCGGCAGACGCTGTTCCGACAGCAGTCGTTCGACAATATCCGGACTCATGCCGTCTAATCCGAGGATCACAATTTTTTTTTGTGCACGGGGAGAACGGGATACCATCGTCAGTCCTGTTGCGGCTGCGGCCAGCAGCGCAAAAATTAAGATCATCTGCGGTTTTTTACCCGCGTATCGAAAAAAACGTTTTAGGAAAAGCAACAATAAGCTGAAACTTCCGGCGGCCAGAGCAATGAGCCAGGCGCCGAGATTTAAAAACGTAAAACCGCTGCCGGGGTCGATGTAGGCAAAAATCATATATAGTCTAAGTGCGGACGCTGTATTAATTTGTATTATAGCACGTAAATTTTTCGGAGGATAGTGCCGGTTCATTTTTTTTAAATCATGCTGCGGCGCCGAAGGGAGGGCGGAACCGCGTCGGCGAGCGGCTCTGAAAAAAGAATGAGCGTCGTTTTTTTTCAGGGATATGGTATACTTAAAAATAGAAGAAACGACATAATCACGATAACGGCAAACCCGGCGAAAGCCGGCGACGCAAAGCTCCAGAGCCTGCGGTGAAAATTTACCCTGGCAGTCAGCTACCGTTGATCCGGGCAGGGTAAACCGCAAAATTGTTTTGCGGTTTTTTTGTTCAGGTGTAAAATGATTGAAGGGTAGTGTGAAATTTTTCTGCGCAGGCCGGGAAGTGCGCCGGGCCAGGAGGCCGGAGCTGATGATGAACATAGGGAAACGAAATAAACGCGGCGTTACGTTTATCGAATTGTTGATCAGCACAACCATTGCCGGGGTCGCGGTCTTTGGCCTTTTAGCGTTATATTTGAGCTGCGTTCGTTTGTATGAAATATCGGCGCATACGACGGTGGCGACGCAGGATGCTTGCCGGGTGCTTGAACAGATGCGCAGTTTCGCCCAAACGACTTTGTTTGCGGTGACCTCGACGGATTGGACGCAGTGGGCAAGCGCCAATGGCTGCACGTCTCTGCCGCAGGAGCAGGTGGTCGTGGTATTTAACGATTTGGATGGCAGCGGCGATCCGTTCGATGATGACCCGCTGGCGGTTCAGGTTAATGTGGTCTGGGCGGAAGGCGGAGAATTGCGCCAGCCCCTGACCCTGTCGACGCTGCTGACGCGGCGTTGAGGATCCGTTGTATGTATCTAAAAAATAGCCGGTTAACAAAAAAAGGCGGGATGACGATCGTTGAACTGACGATTGCCTGCGGTGTTTTATTCGCCGTAGTCTTGGGGATGTTTGAGATGTTGCATACCGGCCAGCGGGCGTGGTCGATCAGTGCTGCCGGTATGGATATTAACGCGGTTTCCCGGCAGGCCATGTACCGCATGTCGCGGGAACTTTCCCAGGCCGGCCGGGCGACGATTTTTATCAACAATGATACGCTTTCGTTCCAGATGCCGTCCGGCATCAGCAGCGGCGCGGTTACCTGGGGTAACCCGGTGCAATATGCACGGGGCGGCGTCGACGGCCGTCAATTGCTGCGCACCGAGGCCGGCACGCAGACGATTCTGGCTAATGAGGTGACGCAATTATTGTTTACGCGGCCGGCAGCGGACACCGTGGCAATTGCGATGACGTTGTCCAAGCAGTCGCCGCGCGGCGATGTGGCGACCTTACAGGTTTCATCGCAAGTGCGGGTGCGTAATTAATCGGAACAGGTCACCAGGGTAGGGATCGGTTCAGTGAACGGGAGGGTGGTGAGTATGCGGTATAGACGGAATTTCGCGGCAGGCAGCGGCAACCGGCGCGGGGTAGCCTTGGTGCTGTTGTACGGGGTCATCGTGAGTATGACCATCGGTGTCGCGGCGATGTTTGAACGCAGTTTTACGGAGAGCCGCGCTGCCGAGCGGGCACGCGAAGTTATCGAAGCCGATTATCTGGCGGAAGCCGGCGTGGACCATGTGGTGCGCGGTTTGTATAACGCGTTCGAAGCGCATTTTGTCGCCCAGGGACGGCAGCAGAGCGCGTTTGCCTGGTTTGACGATTTGCCGAATGCCGCCAAGTATGTGTTGCCGGCGGCCCAGGCGTTCGGCAGCGGCAGTTATTCGGTGGCGATTACGAACGTGGACGGCAGCGCCGCCGGCCGGCGGGATATAACGCTGACGTCGACCGCGCAGGTTAACGGCATTTCCAAAAGCGCGACCACCGTCGTCCGGTATGCGTTGATGCCTTCGGATGTTTTTAACCATTCGTATTTCATCAATAATTTCGGCTGGTATTGGGGCAGTACGATTACCAGCAACGGCGATGTTCGCTCGAACGCGAATTTCAGTTTTATGAATAACCCGAAGGTCAACGGCGATGTATTTGCCGCGGAAAATAACGAGTTGGGCGCAACCGGCGAAATCAGCGGCGTTAATAAATATGACAGCATCGGCACCTATCGCAGCACCGCGTCGGAGCGGGCGCGTCCGAGCAATCCCACCGCGGAACCGGCGGATATCAACGGCGACGGCATAAAAGAAACGTTCGGATACGAGGGCGGCTACGACGGCATGAGCGAACGCTTCGAAAAGCAGCAGCCGTCGGATATGCCCTATTTAGGCGACATGCAGAATTATAAAGACCTGGCGGCGAGTAAAAACGGCACGATTGTTCAGAACGGAACCGTACTGGTGGATAAGGTTTTGGAAGGCAATGTCGTGCTTATCGGAACTGCTGCGCAACCGATCGAACTGAACGGTCCGGTCGTGGTAACCGGCGACGTGATTATTAAAGGCGTGGTGAAAGGCCAGGGTACGATTTATTCCGGTCGTAATACGCATATCGTCGGCAATATTACGTATGCGAATCCGCCGAAATGGGTTAAGCCGGATACTAATCCGGAGGCAACCGACGCAGCCAATTTGACGAAAGATTTTTTAGGCTTAGCCGCGCGCGGCAACGTGATCGTCGGCAACTATACGTCGACCACCTGGAAAAACGACGTCAAGAATTACCTGAAACCGCCGTTTACCCAGGCTTATGCCATCGATCCGGCAGACGCGGCCATCGGATATAAAGATTATGTCCTCAACGGCAAGCCGTATTTTGACGGCAACTATTTGGACAAAGACGGCGGATTGAAAAGCGACGGCACGGCGCGCTGTTTTTTTGAATCTTCGTTCAGCGACGCAATTTTTACCGGTTATTGCGACGCCGCATTGGTGACGCGCATTGACGCGTTTTGCTATACCAATCACGCGTTTACCGGCAGGATCGGGGCGACGGAGATCAACGGCGGCATTGCGTCGCGTGACGAAGCGATCGTCTATTCGACAAAATTGACGATGAACTACGATATTCGGATCAAGCGGGAATTGGAGAATAACCGGTTTAATCTGCCGCAATCATTGGCGCAGCCGGCGGCGTTGCTGTACCAAAAAAATTAAACGGCCGGGGAAGAGGGAGAGAAAACAGATGCGCAGGATAAACGGCAGGATGATCCGATGCGTAATGATGACGGTGTTGCTGGCGGCAGGGCCCGGTGCGGCGTTTTATGAAGAAGGCGTGCAGGATCCGGTGGTCTGTGAACAGGAAGTTGCCGCGGAGCGGCAGGCGATTCAGGCGCGCGCCGCGCGGCAGCTGAAAGAAAAAGCCCGCGAACGGGCAGTGCTCATCGAGAAAAATGAGCAGGCGCGCGCGCTGCTCGAGCGTTTGCAGGCGCAGGGTAGCGCAAAAAGCCGCGGCGGCAGGGCGGCGCCGGCAGGTGTTGCGGCGCCGGCAGATAGCGCCGCGGACAAGACAATGCGTGTTTTTTGGCTGTTGATTGCCTTGTGCCTAACCGGTATCGGCGCCGTACTGATCAGTCTACGCTGGAATACTCCGGCGGCGCGGCGATGAGCGTTTACGCGCCGGGTGTGGTATACTTAATACAGGAACGAGAAACGACATAGTGACCGATAACGGCAAACCCGGCGAAAGCCGGCGACGCAAAGCTCCAGAGCCTGCGGCCTTTGTGCCATGGCAGTCAGCTACCGAAACACGGGATAGTTTGCGCCCAAGGTAGTCTATTGCCTTGGGCTTTTTGTTTGCGGCGCGGTTTGACTCAGGGATGATTCTCCGTTATACTGGCACTCAGGGGATACACGGAGGCGACGATGGCAAAAAAAATTCAGGGTTTTACGCTGATCGAATTGATGATCAGTATCGGTATTTTCGGCATTGTTTTTCTGGCGCTGCTTTCCGGCTATATGAGTTGCTTGAAAATTAACGAATCGTCGCGCGGGATGATGATCGCTACGGAAGACGCCCGGCGGGTGATCGAGCAGATGCGCAGCTTAGCGGTCGCGTCGCTCGTTTCGATTACCGCGGTGAATTGGACGAGTTGGGCAAGCGCGAATGGGTTGACGGCATTGCCCGCCGAACAGATCGTGGTTACCTATACCGACGGCGACGGCACCGGCAATCCGCTGGACGATGATCCGCTCCAGGTGACCGTACGGGTGAATTGGAATGAAGCAGGTCGCGCGCGCGCGTTGAATTTAGCGACGCGCATAACGGTGCGGTGAGGCGATGCGAGGAAAAAACATCGAGAAACAGAGGATAATCCCGCGGCGAGGAACCGCCGGCTTTACGTTGGTGGAGGTGATGGTCGCGGCCGGAATATTTATGCTGGTGGTCGGCATGATTTTCGGCGTGCTCTCCGGCGGCCGCCGCGCCTGGTTGACGAGCGAGGCGCAGATCGATTTGCATCAGCAGGCGCGGCAGGCGATGCAACGCATTACCGATGAATTGGTCGAATCCGGCCCGGGAACCGTGAGCATCCTTACGGTCAGCGCGGACGAAGACCGCTTGATCTTTCGTCCGCCGCTGTCTTTTTCCGGCGGTGTAATTACCTGGGGGGATCAGATTCAATTTTCTTTGGGCGGCGATACCGGGGAGCAGTTGGTGCGCACGAACTTGGCGACCGGACAGGCGGAAATTTTTCATAATTATATTACGCAATTGCATTTTCAGCAGTTGGCGGCGGATTTGTACGAAGTGGTGCTGGTGCTGCAGCGGCAGTCGCTGCTCGGCGAAACCTTGCAATTGCAGTTGAGCACGCAGGTAGCTTTGCGCAACCGATAGGTGGAAATACGGATGGACACGGGAGGAACTCATGAGCGGGCGCAGGAGAAAATATGCGGGGGCGCCGCGCGGGCAGCGGGGGGCGGCGTTAATTATTCTTTTCCTGGCCGTCACGGTGTTGTCGGTTTTGTTCGTGTCGCTGGTCGCGCGGTCGGTCAATGAGCATCGGGCCGTGCAGCGGCAGCGCGATGCGGCGCAGGCGTTATATTTAGCGGAGGCCGGCATCGATCAGGTGAAAAAAGATTTGTTCGATTTGTTTCAGGCGTACTATACGGCGCAGGGCCAGACAACCGCGGCTTTTTCCTGGTTTGACGATTTGCCGGCTGATCCGAACGGCAAATACCCGGCGCGGCCGGTGAATGCCGCGCTGCCGGGAACCGGCGGCACGGTGACCGTGCAGATAACGGCAGTGGACACGGCGACATCTGTGCCGAAAGATGTCACGGTGGCTGCCACCGCTCAGGTCAATGACACCGTGAAGCGTATTACCGCGGTTTTGCGCTATAACATGGCGCCGAGCAAAGTGTTTGATTACTGTTATTTCATTAATAATTACGGCTGGTTCTGGGGCGGCGGCATCACCGCCCAAGGGGATAGCCGTTCCAACGGCGATTTTAATTTCAGCGGCAATCCGAAAGTCAATGGCGACGTGTACGGCTCGATTAATCCGGAAATCGGCGCTACCGGCGCAATTACCGGTAATTCCAAAAATGACACGCTGACATATTATCGCGGCCATGCCGATCCGCAGGCCCGGCCGACCAATCCCGCGGCCGACCCGCAGGATATCGACGGCGATGGGATATTAGAAACATTTGCGTATGAGGGCGGCTACGGCGGTAACAGCCAGCGCTTTCCGGCGCAGCAACTTCTGGATATGCCGTATCTGGGGGATTTGACCTATTATAAGAATTTAGCGGGCAGCTATAACGGAACGATACGGCAAAACGGCGCGCCGTTGATCACCAATGTGCATAACGGCAGTATTGTGCTCATCGGCACCGATGCGGCGCCGCTTGAAATCAGCGGGCCGGTTGTGGTCAGCGGCGATGTGCTGATTAAGGGAAAAGTTACAGGGCAGGGCACGATTTATTCCGGCCGCAATACCCATATTCTGGGCAACCTCGAGTACGTCAATCCGCCGGAATGGGTTAAGCCGGATACCGACCCGGCGGCTACCGATGCGGTGAATAACAGCCGGGATTTTTTGGGATTAGCGTCGAAAGGCAACGTGATTATCGGTGATTATACGCGCAACGACTGGAAAACCAACGTCGTGCCGTATATCAAGCCGAATTTTACGCGGCCGTACAGCGTCGATCCGACGGATACCAGTATCGGGTACGTGCAGTACATGTCTAACGGCACGCCGTTTTTTAACGGCGATTATGCGGCGTTCGACGGCGGCACGAAAGCCGACGGCACACCGCGGCGTTACTACGAATCGTCGTACGCCGACGCCTATGTGACGACCGTCGCGGTCAGCGCGACGCAGATTAACCGGATTGACGCGGTGACGTATACCAATCATCTATTTGCCGGAAAAGTGGCGAATTTTACGTTGAACGGCACGATTGTCGCGCGCGATGACGCGACGGTCTATACCGGCAGCATCGAGATGAATTACGATATGCGGGCGCGCTATCGCGGCGGCATGGATTTTTTCCTGCCGCGCGGCCTGGCCTTGCCGCATGTGCAGTATGTGAAAAAAGAGTAACCGGGCAATCAGCGGGGTGCGTATGATCCTTCGGTCAATGCGGATAGTGATCGCGTCGGAATTGATGATATTTTTGGCAACGGGCGCGGCGTACGCGCTGTTCAGCGATCAAACCGATCCGAAACAGGTGTTGTCCCGGCGGCGTATGGTACAGGAGGCCGATACGGTAAAAACGCGGGATGTCGCGGCGCCGAATCAAGCGCCGCAGGCCGCTGCGGCGCAATCCGCAGCTGCGCCGGCATCCGTGAATACGCTGGAACTTTTTTCGCCGCACAAAACGCCGCCGGGATCAACGCCGGCGGCTGCCGTTCCGGCGGTCGGCGGTACGGCAAGCGGGTTTAAACGTTTAAAGCCGGACGAGGCACCTGCGGTGCAAAGGGCGAAGCAGCCACCGCCGGCCGGTGCAGTGGACAAGCCCGGGAAAAAGGGGAGCGCCGTTCCCCTGGTGGTCGGCGCGGTTATCCTGGCGCTGGGATGGTTGCGTTTGCGCGGTGAAAAATAGAGGAGAGCGTGTATGTATGCCGGATATTTTCTTAGAAGCTGCCGACGGGCGCCTGGAAATCGCGGCGCGGCCTTGATCATCCTTTTTTTAGTCATGGCGGTTTTGTCGGTGCTGTTTACTTCGTTTGTATCCCGCAGCGTTTATGACCGCCGGGCAACGCAGCGCGTGTACGACGGCATGCAGGCAGGGTATTTGGCGGAGGCCGGCATCGACCAGGTAAAACGAGATTTGTATGATTTGTTTGAAACTTATTTTATGACCAACGGCCGCGTTGCGGCAGCTTTTTCCTGGTTTGACGATCTGACCAACGCCGCGGCGCTGGCAACCAAATATCCGGCAATCCCGACGAACGCGACGTTGCCGAATATCCCGAACGGACAGTTTACCGTGCAAATCAGCAGTGTGGATACGAGCCTGTCTGTGCCTAAAGACGTTACCGTGCTCAGCACCGGCACCTGTAACGGCATCAGCCGGACGTATCGCGCGGTGCTGCGTTATTCCATGTGCCCGTCGCGCGTATTTGACTATTCGTATTTCGTGAATAATTTCGGCTGGTTCAGCGGCGGCGGTATTACCAGCAACGGCGATATCCGTTCCAACGGTAATTTTGATTTTGGCGGAAATCCGAAAGTCAACGGCGACGTGTTCGCTTCGGTCAATCCCGCTTTGGGGGCGGCAGGGACGATCACCGGTAATTCCAAAAAAGATACGATCGCGTATTACCGTAATCATGCGCCGGATCAGGCGCGGCCGACCAACCCTGCCGCGGATCCGCAGGACATCGACGGCGACTCGCTGGTCGAAGAATTTCCCTATGCCGACGGCTATGACGGCACCAGCGACCGCAATCCGGCGCAGCAGTTATTGGACCTGCCGTATTTGGGCGATCTGCAGTATTATAAAAATTTAGCGGCGTCATATAGCGGCAGAATTTCCCAAGCCGGCGCGCCGCTGATTACCAATGTTCACAACGGCAATATCGTTTTGATTGGCACGGATGCCGATCCGATTGAAATCAACGGCCCGGTGGTCGTAACCGGGGATGTGCTGATCAAGGGAAAGGTAAAGGGGCAGGGGACGATCTATGCCGGCCGCAACGTGCATGTCATCGCCGATGTGACGTACGTCGATCCGCCGGTTTGGCCGAAACCGGATACCGATCCGGCGGGCACCGACACGCGAAATAATACGAAAGATTTTTTAGGCTTGGCCGCCAAGGGCAACGTGATTATCGGCGATTATACGCGTAACGACTGGAAAACCAATGTCGGCAATTATCTCAAACCGCCGTTTACGCAGGCGTATGAGGTCGATCCCACGGATAACGGCATCGGGTATGTGACGCAGTATTCCGGCGGCAAACCGTATTTTAACGGCAATTATACCGCCAACGATGGCGGAACCAAAGCCGACGGCTCCAGCCGCAAATATTACGAATCGTCGTATACCGACGCCTATGTGCAGTCGATTGCCGTCAGCGCCAGCTCGATCCGCGAAGTCAACGCCGTGGTTTTTACCAATCACGCCTTTGCCGGCAAGGTCGGCGCGTTTACCTGGAACGGCTCGATCGTTTCGCGCGACGAGGCGCTGGTTTATAGCGGCAGTATCGATATAAATTATGACGTGCGGACAAAAGATAAGGGCGGCACCCAGCACGATTTTTTTCTGCCGCGGGAATTGGCGCCGCCGCATAGCCAGTTTGTCGAGCGTAATTAGCGCGCGGGATACTACCGATCGTGCCGCGCGGCGGGCGCAGATCGGATTTGTTGATCGAGGGATGGATCGATGCTCACCGTTTTTTCCGTACTGTTTACACCGACCGCTCTGTTTAAACATATTGTCCGGCAGCGCCGTTTTATTCCGGTCGCCGCGGCGGTGATGCTGGCCGCGGTAGCGTTTGTCGTCGGCACGGTATATATTCTGCGAAAACCCTTGTTTGTCGTTGTGCCGCGTTCACCGTTGCTCGTCGCGCAGGCGGTCTTGATCGTTTTTTCCGGATTGCTCCTGAGCGCGTTGGTCTGGAGCGTAATCGCCCACGGGATGTATGCCTGGGCGCTGCGCCGTTGGGGCCGTGGCGTTCCGGCGGATTATTACGCGCATTTTCTCTGCCGGTGTGTGGTGATGCCCTGGTGGATGGTTATTCTCGCGTTGCTCATTGCGCAGGGACCGCATCCCTTGCCGCCATGGTTGGCGGTTGCGCTGGCGTTGTTGCTGTGCCGTGTGCTCGACATCGAAGCGCGTTTGCTGGATATCGTGTATAATTTCTCCGGCATTCTGGGGTATATAGTCATTTTTAGCGCTTTGGTTTTTTTCAGCGCCGGTATTTTGCTCGGCGCCGGAATTCGCCTGCTGATCACGGCGGCGCAGTAACCGGAAGCGGTTTTTTTCGAGCTGGTTATGGCCGTTTCTAAACGAGCGTACCCACCCGGCGGTAAATTACCGCCGAAACGGCGTGCTACGGCAGAAATAAAACTTCGACCACAAAAATCTTTGAAAGTATTGAAAATACGATAGTACTATGCTATATTTTAATCACTTATTCTATTTTTTATAATGACGAGTTGGGCAATACCAATGGGCGGCGGCTTTTTTTCATTGGTCTTGCGATGGGATCGCGACGCATGACAGGAGATGGGGGGATGTATCCGGTGGGTCGTATGAAGGTGTGGAGTGCGTTTATTCTTTGCGCGCAAGCGCGTGATCACGATTGTGCTATTGGCAGTGTTTCTGCCGCTGCTCGTTCCCGCGGGAGTTTTCCCCCTCGACGGTGTTGCTGCGCGCGATGAGGCTTCGCCTGCGCCGCGACATCTTGCTCCGCTACTGAACATTCATTCGACGGATTTTCGTGATATCGTAGCGCGGGCAGGCGGGCGATCGAATCCGGCTTCTGCCCCGTTCGCCGCGGATGAGCATCCTACCATTAAAGCGTCTTTGACCGCCTTGCAGGCAGCACAAAAATACGGTCTTGATCGGATACTGGTAGCGCCGCCGGCGCTTCGTAAAATCGAGGAACGCGTTGCCGGCGGTCAGCCTCAGGCGATGCTGCCGGTATTTGCGGAGCTGTCGGAGCAGGCCCGTTCTGCGGGAATGCCGTCGGCGTTGACGATTGTCGCGGCGCGCGTTTTTTCGCGATTGCGATTGGTTATTTTTTTAGTCGGGAGCGGTAGCGATAGGCAGGTTTTCGGGGTACGGTATTCCCCGGCGCCGGGCGTGTATGTCCGGTCGTTCCCGGCGGTGTTTGGTGAGGAGGTTACGTGCGGGTTATTTATTTTATTTTATCGTTTTGTATTCGGCATTAAATCGTTGTGGTCGCTGAAGGGCAACCCAGTTGACTCTGCCGATTATGCGCCGGTAGTCTCCGTTGAAGAGGCGTGGATTTCATTACAAGCGGCCGTGGACGCACCAATTCATGAAGGGTGGGCAGCGGCTAATAATGAATTGGTCAAAGAACTGCAAGCTTTAGCACGACAAGGCACGTTACGAGCCCGACATATTTTATACGATATCGCGCGGCGTTTATTTGCCGTGCAGGGCCCGCTGGGCGCTGATCTTAAGGAGATAGCGGAGTCTATCGCTGAGGAAGTGAATCGTTTTGCCGTTGGCGGTGATCAGGCGGCGCAGGATGTTCTTTTTACAGCGTTGGAAGACGACGCGACGCAGGCGGATATTGTTGCGGCGATACAAAAAATTTTATCCCAGAAGCTGCTTAGGGAGCGGAAAGAATTTCTGGAGCGTTTGCTGAAGGGAGATCTGCCGATTATAAATAGGAGGAATAATGGTATTCAGAATAATGGTATTCAGAATAATGGCAATGGGCAACCAAGTAGATCGAAGCCAAATATACAAAAAAATATCGAAGAAATTTTTGAGCGATTGGAAAAGATGTTAGGTGATATGGGCGTTGTTCCGGAAGAGTCCAGGAAAAAACAAGGCGGAATTGTAGTACACGATATACTTGAAACACTGAACTAGGAGAAGAACAACTTAATTCGCTTGGGGAACGAATCTAATTACTTATCGGTATGAGCGTC
>JAMWCB010000049.1 GCA_023819605.1 Candidatus Omnitrophota bacterium | reverse complement strand
GGCGCAGACTACCTACGAAAAGAAGGTTTTTGACGTGTTGTGCGCCGACGGAACGGCGCCGGCGGTTTTAGCAGTGTTGCGGCAGATTTCCCGGGAAGAAGTATCCGTGCATATTGCGGCGCTGCAGGCGGCGGTATGGAATCAAACGGTTCGTCTGGCGCTGCCGCGGTATTGGACGGGAAATTTTTGGGTTGCCGGGGGGCGGTGCGGTGATTATGTGTTCCCGGCAGGCGTTTGTCCGGCGTTCGCCGGCATGGATATTCCGACGGCTGCGGCGCGGCTGACTATGCCGGATGTGTTCTGGAAAAACTGCTATGAAGACGCGCTGACAGCAGAAGGCATCTCGACCGTATTGTTTCGGCGCTGGAAGTTGCGTCAAGGCTATTTCAGTTCGACGCCACGGCCGTTGGTTGTTGTGCCGGAGCATTTGTACTGGGAAAAACAGCATGACAATGGCGGGCAATTATTGTCGTCGCTTCGTTTGTCATTTGTTTTACAGCCGGGAGCGTACGCGACGATGTTTTTAAAAAATTTATCGGCCCGGCAGCGGCGGAGCAGTTGAGCACACCGGCGGAAGTTTTATCCACGCATCTTTGAAAACCCCGGGCTTTAGCCCGGGTGAGCTTCATTAAACCGGTCGAATGAGGTTTGATGACAAACGAAGCCCTCGGTAATCACCCGGGGGCTTCGCAATTTTTCAGGAATGATTTTTTTTGCCGCAACGATGTAATTTTGCTTGCAGAATAGAAAATTCTCTATTATGATAAAACAATTAGCCCGATAGCCAGGATAGTTTATTTCCGTGGCGCACTATCCGGGTGAGAAATTGTCCCGCATATTTTTTATTACATTTATTTCCAATCAAGGATATTTATTTTCCCGCGTTCCGTGGATATGCGGTAGTGCATTTATTTATATATAACGTCAATATGAGGAAGCGATGATCGAAAGCCTACGTAAAAAAATCCGTAAGTTGGTAGCAGCGATTATTTTAGTGTTTGTCGTGGTGTCGATATTTTTGGCATATGTATTAGGCGCGGTTGCGGTAAAAAAATGGGAAGACCGCCACGTTTTGCGGGAAATAGCGGAAACCAGCGCGGCGGTCACCGCAGTTAAACGGAATTTAGAAGAAACGATTAATTTTTTTATTCAGGGGACACATCGTGTGCAATGCGCGTGGGATGGCACGCAGGTAAAGGTGATTTCCGGGCTTGACGGCGAGATGTTGCGCGCGCTGGGGGTTGATTTTGTCGCTATTGTCCGGAATTCCGGACAATTATTTTACGAACGCGTAGCCGGGAGCGCCGGGCAGGATCAAAGTCTGCCGGGGACCGTACGGGATTATTTTCAACGGCAGGACAATATAAACCGCATTGTGTCATCGCGGGAAGGCCGCAGCGGCATGGCCGTGATCGGTTCGGATGCGTATTTGATGGTCAGCCGGCCGTTGTGGTACGAAACGCCGCAGCGGGTTGCCTGCGGTATGCTGATTATCGGCAAGGCAGTACCTAAATTTAAGACCAAGCGTGATGGATACGCGGTCAGTTTTTTAAACGCGCCTTTTTCAAGCCCTGTGTCGTTTGGCCGCCCGGGCGCGGCAACGGAAATGTTCGGCACGGTTTCTCTGGTGTTGCAGCCGCGGCAGGAGATAGTAGCGCAGGTGCGCATCGATGATTTTTTGGGAAAAGTGCCGTTGGTCGCGCAGATTACGGCTCCGCGCCGGTTGTGGCCGAAAGCCGGTTTTGCGCTCCTGTTGTTATGCGGCATTATTTTTATATTGGCCGGTATTGCCGGTTGGCTGGTGGCGAAAAAATATGAACAGTTGGTGCTTGGCCGTGTGGAGGCGATTAACCGCGTGTTGATGACCATCCGCCGGGTGAAAAATATCGGTTTGCGCGTGCCGGATACCGGAAATGACGAAATATCCGAATTAGGCGCCGGTATAAATGTGGTGATGCAATTGTTGCAGGAGGATATCGCCCAGCGCATGCGTACGGAAAAAGAATTGGCCCTGGCCTGTCAAAAATTGCAGGAAACGCAGCGGGAATTGATTCAGTCCGGCAAATTAGCGGCCATGGGGCAGTTGGCTGCCGGGATATCTCACGAATTAAATCAGCCTTTGACCGGCATAAAAGGTTTTTCGCAGGTTATATTAAGCGAGTTGCCGGATGACGATCCGCACCGGGATGATTTAGTGCGGATTATCGAGCAGGCTGACCGGATGGACCGGATTATTCAAAATGTGCGTATGTTTGCGCGTAAATCAGAGTTCGAAAAGCGGCCGTTGGATATTCATGATCCGTTGGAGAAAGCTCTGTCGTTGATTGCGCAGCAGTTAACCGTGCATAATATTCAGGTGGTGCGTGAATTAGGCGATGTTCCGCCGATCCTCGGCGACATGAATTCGCTGCAGCAGGTGTTTGTTAACTTACTGACCAACGCGCGCGATGCCGTGGATAGCGCCCGCCGTCCAGAGGGCGGCGTCATTACCGTAAAATCCGCGCTTTCATCCGATGGGAAAAAAGTGGAGATCAGCGTCAGCGACAATGGCTGCGGGATTCCCGCGGAGAATTTAGATCATGTGTTTAATCCTTTTTTCACGACCAAATCGCCGCACGGCGGTATGGGCTTGGGGTTATCAATCGTCTACCGGATTGTCGAGGACCATCGCGGCGTTATCCGCGTCAGCAGCCAGGTACATACGGGGACAACGTTTACGATTATTTTGCCGACGCAGGAAGCGGCAGTGGTTAGCGCGCAGGTGTGCGCGTAATCTGTTTTTTCATCGCAGACGTGCGATCAAATAAGCGGGTGAACCGGAAATTTATGGCGCCCAGAGAGTGAATTATTCAGGCGGCATGATTGCGACGGGAAAGGAAACTGACAAATGAAAATAGCGGTAGTCGGCTTGGATATTGCGCCGGGCAAGGTAAAATACCCGGATGAAAAAATGGAGAAACTCGTGGAGAAATTTTCTCCGGGAAAAGTTTCGCCGTTTTTTGTCGAATTTCAGGGGGAAGTAACCCCGGCGGCTGATGCGATAGTATCGGCGCGAAGCCGGATTCTGGATGTGTTGATTCCGGATATTGAAAAAATGGAAACGCGCTTGCGCAATACGACCAGCGAGCCGGAACGGACGTTGGTGAGCCGGTGTCTGCAGGCATTGGAACAGGAAACGCCGTTGTGCGATCTTGCGCCGCTGAGTGATGAAGAGCAATCGTTGATAAAAGTACTGGCGCCGTTGAGCGTCAAGCCGACGGTCGTTCTGGAAACATTACCGCCGGTTAACGCGGTGATTAGCGCGATTTTGGCAAAAGCACAGACAGTTTTTTTCTATACGGCCGGGAAAAAAGAAGTAAAATCCTGGCCGATTCGCGCCGGCTCGGATATTCTGACCTGCGCCGGGAAAATCCATTCGGATTTGGCGCGCGGATTTATCAAGGGCGAAGTGGTGAGTTTTTCTGATTTTATGTCGGTGTTCAATATGCAGGAAGCAAAATCACGCGGCCTGGTAAAATTAGTCGACCGCGGGCATATTATTCAGGACGGCGATATTATCGAAATCCGGTTTAATGTCTGAGGCGGGGGGGGGGATACACAAAGGCTTTTAACGGTTTCCATCGAGCGAAAAAGTTTCCGCATCGCTCAATCCCGGCAAATGGCCGTTTCAAAGATTCGGTTTTTCTGTCGAACCCATTAATTTATCTGCCAGTTATATATCTTCAAAGAAATCTCTCTTCCGATGGTTGAAAAGTACGTATTATATGATATCTTTATAAAAATATCTTTATCTCTATATTGATCTACGCATCTTTGAAAACCCCGGCCTTTAGGCCGGGGTCGAAAGCGGAATTGCGGGATTCCGCTCAGATACCCCGGGCTTTAGCCCGGGTGAGCTTCATTTAGATATTAGTACCTTGTTATGAAAAAATTACACGTTTATCGCCGATTGGTCGCGAGTATCCTGATCATTTTTTTCTCCAGCGCGGATTTTCATGCAGCCTTCGCGGGAACGCGGGAGTCTGTGTGTCCGGACCGGCAGATAAGCTTTTTGTCGCCGCAGCTGCAGCTCATGCGGCAATCATTTCATGCTGATTTTGAAAGGACGGCGCTACGGCAAGCGGTTGAGCGGCACTGGGTTTCCGTCTATTGGCTTCGAGATGTGGCGCGGCAATTAGGAATACCCCAGCGCGCGGTTGAGGATAAATTAGCAGCGTATGGACTGAGCCGTGCGGGAATTGCTGCCGATGTGATGCGCCGGCATTGTTTGAAACGCGGCTGGTGGAAGAGATTGGCCGCTGAATGTAACGTCAACCCGGCAACGCTCACCAAACATTTGCGGGCAATGGGCATCGATTACCGCCAGGTGCGTAAAGAAGCTATTTTAGACGTCGTGCAGCAGTTTGGCGGCAATATTACCGCTGCCGCTCGATTTTTAGAAATAGACAAAAATCGTTTGTATCGTTACTATGATCAGATTGTCCAAATACGGGAGAACGCTCAGGAACAGGTAGCCCCGGCGCCTGTTGAAGCAGCGCCGCAGGATCCGTTGCCGCCCGCGCTCGCGGCAGTGTTGCGCGAGATAGCCGGAGAGGATGCCCGCGACTATTCCGCTACAGCATTGCAGCATTTAAAAAAAATGCATGATACCGTCGCGCAGGAATTGGCGTCAGGCGCGGAACAGGATGGCTATGATGCCCTCTCGATGTTTCGCAACTCCGCGGCGGGCTTACCCCAGTACGATGAATTTCAGGCCTCATTGCGTCGGTTGTATGGCGCCGCGGTTCCGGAAGCGCAATTATTGGATCAGTTTGTTCAATCGTTCATCCTCGGGCGGGTGCTGGGAATACCCTTTCTGACTATTTCGGATGCACACGGCCAAGCGCGTACGCTGGAACAGGTGTATCCGGCCATGGCCATGTTCTGTTCAGAAGTTTTGTGGGGGATTGAGACAAGGTTGAAAACTTTAATTCGGCGGATTTTGCGTCGGGAGGTATTGTTTTTGCAGGCGTTTGAACTTTCCCGGCAGGCGCAGTTAGGGGTGGCTGCAGAGCTCCGCGCACAGATGGATCCTGCACCGGAACATCCGGTAGTGGGCTATCTTGCCCGATTAAAAGATGCACGTGCGCGAATTGCTTTTTTAAAGAATTCTCTGGGTGTTACCCGTGAGGAGATTTCTGCCGGTACAGACATTTCGATTGCAACGCTCACTGATTATGTGCGCCTGGCCAGTAATCCTCGCCGCGACGAGTATGTGCGCGCGATGAGCCGATATTTTGACGGCTTAACGCCGTTTTCGGTGACAGCCGCATTGTTGGAAAACGGCAGGATAACATTCCCGGCATTGGGAGCATCGTTCGGTGATAACCTGCGAGTCTTGCGTGATTTTGTCTGTTTAACGCAGGCAGAGTTAGCACAGATGATAAATATGTCGGAAGAAACGGTACGGGGATGGGAATGCAAACGGAGTATGCCGGACGATGAACGGGTGTATAAGCGCCTTGTCGATGCCATCAACCGGTATTTGCCGGATTCAATGAAAATTGATGTGGCGGGATTGCTTGCCGGCGTGTCGCTTGCGGAATTTTTGCGCCGGCCGGTCAGTTGCGGGGAGCGGATTAGGATGCTGCGGCGCTGCTGTGGGATGAGTTTTCACGATTTGGGTAGTCGGTTAGGGTATACCGACTATGGAATTTTGCATGGGTGGGAACGTGGCAAGATGCCGGCGGTGGATAAGTTGCCGCAATTAGTCATCCATTTGCGGCCGGCTCTGGCGGAACTGGATGTATCGTTTCTGGTGCGAGGAGTGCCGTTGCTTGAATATTTGGCAGGGAAAACACCGGCGGAAATTGTTTCCCTTCTCTGTGAAAGTATCGGGGCGACGCCGCCGGCCGTGGCGACGCATATTCGTATCCGCCCGACCACGGTGCGTGCCGTGCTCAGGGGGGAAGCGTCATTCAGTCAAGAGCAGTTTCAGCGGTTTTTTAATTATTTTCTGCGGCAGCAAATTAAAAACAACCAGACGTATCGACGCGTATATCCGGATCAGTTACCCTCCCTCATGGATTTCGGGAAATATGTAGAATCGATTGCTGGAGAAATATATCCCGTTGCGGCAAAGTCCTGGTCTTTTTCTGAATCATTAAAAAATTTATTATTTGAAGGTTATGGTGTCGCCGAACAGGGGCTGGCGTTGTATTTCACGGCACGGGATGTATTTTATGATTCCAATCCGGAATTTGCCGGCGAAGAAAACGTTTTTTTGCGTGCTTTACAGGATGGTGCGTACGCATCTGGTATGAATGCGTCGCGCTATTATGTAATGCTGCAGGTTTTGTTTTTACAGTGCGATACTGCGGCAGATGATGCGTTTGCGTTGTATAAATTTCTGCGGGATTTATATTTTAATTTGCATCTGGAGTCAGCAGTAGGGGAAGAGTTGGCATTTTTGCGCGATTTGCAGAGCGCGGTAGCCGGCGCAGCGGTAGTGGGAGTGGGCAGTTATGAGCTGATCCGGGATCTGTTTTTTGCGGCAGATGGGGATGCGAGAGTAACGCGTGCGCGGTATGAGTTGCTGCGGGATATGTACGGAAAAATGCAGGCCGATTCGTTGGGAAATGAAACGGAGTTTTTGCGGAGTTTGCAGTCCGACGCGGAAAGCTACGGCCTTACCGGCGCGACACAGTACGCATTTTTTAGGAATATCGCGTATCTGCGCGTCCGGGCGTATGGTACCTTGAACGGATATTATGAATTTCTGCGCGATGTATTTTATAAAAGTTATCCGGAGTCGGCCGGTCAAGAAAATGTATTTATGAATGGTTTGTTGCGCGGATTCGATCATCCGGCGGTAAAGATGTTTTTGCGGCAGATACAGCGCCGGCCGGAAACTGTGCAGGAGGCCATGCTGCGGGCAATGGTGGAGGTGCTGTTTTTAGGCCATGCCGAAGTCTTTCGCGCTGTAATAGCGGCGCGGCTGGTGGCGCTCTCCAATTCAATGCGGGATTTTTTAGTTCCGACGGAAGCGACGGTGCAGGACATTATTTCAACTAACGAACCATTGGTAAAACATTTATTCAGTATTGCTGTATACGATTTGTTTTTTTCGCCGCTAATTCCCGATTTTCAGCATATGCCGTTGAAAGACAAGGTGCGCGCAATTGTCCAATGGTATGGGAATTTATCAGCCGAACAATTGGACGCGGCGGCGCCTGCGCATGCGCATTACCGGGCGCTGCTGCAGTTAAACGCAAAGAGCGGGGAAAAAACGCTACCGCAAAAAAATCCGGCAGAGCTGCAGATAAGCGTCGCGCCGGCAGCGGCTTTGCCGCAGCTGATGTGTTTGGCGGCTGCGATGAAAGAACCAAAACCATTTGATTATTTTCGCAGCCAGATGCAGAACGGCACGCTGACCGCTTCCGATATCCTGCGTTTCGCTCTGGACCGGCGATTTGATTCCTACCGCACCGGACCATGGAATGACGCGGCGGTGTTTTTACGCCAGGTTTTTTGGGAGGGCTGTGTGCCGATCGACATTTTGCCGCAAGAGTTAGAGTTGTTTCCGGAGTTGATCGAATTTATCGACCACAATGGACAGGCGGGGATTACGGAAAATAAGCGGAGGGTGTTGCTGCAGGATTTGATCCGACGTTTCGATTTTACGCATAGATTCTATCGGAATATCGTGACGGAGGACAATGCCCGCCATGCGGCGAGTGTTATCCGACGGGTGTACCAAGACGTGCGCCCGTACACCTATGTCGAACATCATGCAACGAACGGAAGAACGGCCGAAAATATTCCGGAGGACGAGATGTTTTTTGATGAAGATAGTTCAGAGGAAGAGAGGTCGCCGGTTGGTAGTGCGTCGATAGAGATTCAGGAATCAGATATTTTTAACGGAAAGACGGACGTTGGCAAAAAAATGAAGCCGGTGCTTGTAATAGTGCGTGAGCGTTTGCGGGCTCGTTTGCTCGCCGCGTTTCCGGAAATAGGAGTCGATCCTTCTTTGCGTGAATTATTGGAAAGACGCGGCGGATTTAATTCCGGGAATATTTTCGGTTTGCTGCGGGAGAAAAAAAATGGTGAAGTTTTTAGAGCGCCCGTAGTGCATGGCGGCGCTTTGCTTTTAAAAATATTGCCGCGCGAATTGGTGCAGGAAGCGCAGACGGAGTATGCGATTTAAGGATCGTGTAAAAAATAACCGAGGCCTGGCTGTTCAGCGCAGACAGTCGACGACAGGATCCAAGAGCTGCCGCGCAGTTTTTTGAGCTTTCGGATGGTCCCGGAGATAGTCGGCAATGCCGGGGCTCCCGCGGTAATAGCATCCCACGGCAATACGCCCCCATAGCGGCCGCATCAGGTATTTGTCTCGGAATGAGCGTAATACTATGACTTCCGGGGCAGCGGCTGAGCCATAGACGGCACTGGCGATGAAACAGCGGCTGCTGCTGCCGCTGTCACTTTCCGCTGCGGCAGGCGGCGGTGTTGGTTCTGCGGACGCAAGGGCGTATATGGAAAAATGGTTAACCGCCGCGCTGACGGTTTGCTGCATCCTGTCTACGGAAGAGCCGGCAATTTGTTCCCAGGCCAGCGTTTTAAGATTAAAGTAGTAGACGCATAGTGTTAGCGGATCGGTAATGCCGGCAGCGTCAAGTTCAGTCTGGCTATACGGCAGTGTAATGGTAACCGGTTTTTCGAACGTAGTTCCTCCTGGCCCGAAATCGATAAAATTCCGCACTAAATGTTGCGGTGAAGCGAATTCCGGTAGGCAATCAAGTGGTGTAATACTGATGCATACCGGCGCCGGCAGGCAGCCGGCCGGCAGCGCGACGCAGAAACCGTCTTTTTTTATTTCCGCATCTGCGTCAGGGGTAATGAGCTGGAAGCAGGTGTTTTCAGCGTCATAGAGGGAATTACGATTAAAAAAGATATCGGCAGTACCGTCGCGGTAGTCTGTCCAGGCGAGGCAAAATTGGCTGCCACCGGCATTCAGCGCAAGGGCCGGCGCGCGTTGTTCCGCGTCGGCGCCGTCATCATCGATGTGCACGGGCGCTGCGAAAGATGCGCCGTTATCGAGGGAATAGGCCGCGTAAATATCGTAGTGCTGAGTCGATGTGTCAGTCGGCCGTTCTGCCCAGGCACAGAAAAGATTTCCGTTATTAGCCATGGCCAGGCGCGGGTCTCGCCGGTCGGCGGCAGAGCTGTCTGCGGCAATGACACGATCTGTTCCCCAGGTTGTGCCGTTGCCGGAAAGATCCAGCAGTATATCCCATTTGTTATCTTTTTCCCGCTCCCAGATAATGCCGATATTTGCTTTGTGCCCGGAATTGTTCACGCTCGGGCGGCAAGCGATTACCGGCCGGTCCGCAGTTGCGGCGGCATCAACGTCGTTGACCTGGACATCCGCGGCAAAGGCGCGTTGGTTTGTGCGATTGATTTTATTAAAGTAGATGTTGCGTACGCCGGATTTTTCCGCGCTCCAGCAGAGTACTTTGGTATGGCCGCTGGCGTCGACCTGGACGCTTGGCCAGCGGGGAACGACCGCGGTCGTGTCGTCAACGCGGATGAGATCGGCGGCAAGTAATTGCCAAAAACTTTCGCCGCCGTTGCCGGAAGTTGCCAGATATATTGCGTGATTCTGCTCATTGGCCCAGCAAAGTACCAGGTCGTTGTTGTGGAAAGCGCAGAGGCGAGGATACTTTTGATCGGAATTACCCAAGTGGGTGTCGACGGGAATTATGCCGATTTCAAAAGTCGTGCGGTTTTTGCTTCTCCGGGCGAAGTATAAATTATATTGGTCGGCGCTGTTTCGATTCTGCCAGGCGATGAAGATATTGCCGGGATTATCTACGGCGATCGATGGACATTCGTTGGTTCCGGCAATGCCGTTGCTTAGCTTTATTTCGCTGCCGAAGGTCTTGCCGCGGTCGGCAGAAGACGAGAACCAAATGTCATACCCATCCTGCCAGACTATGTAAATGTTTTTGCCGTTGTTGTCCATGGTTATGTCCGAAGCGGTTTGTTCTCCCGCCGTATTTTGATTGACGCGGATATTCGGTCCCATGATGTAGCGGGCGGTAGTGAAAGAGTAGGATGTGTCCAGAAGATTGCCGTGTTCATCCTGAACCGAGACGCTGACGGTGATCACTTGTTCATAAGTGAAGGCATACTCATCGGTGTCGGGGGGGTCGTATTGGATACGGTAATTTTTATCAGAGAGTTGCGTAATTTGCACCGTATCCGGATATGCGGTTAATTGGTTCTGTCCGTCCCGGATGATGTCTGTTGCCTGGGCATCTCCGGCGCGCAGTACCCGCAGGGTCAGGGTGTTACGGTTAATCGCTGAATCGGTATCTTTAGCGTGTAAAACGACATTGGTATTAACGGGAACCTGTATTTCCCCGGCGGCGGGATTGAGGTTATCTAAAAACGGCGATACCGTGTCGATCGTTTGCGGCCAACCGTTATTGGACGACCCCAGTGTCAAAAGGACAATAAGAGAAATTTTGCATAGTTTTTGTATCATGATATCCCTTTCGCGTAAAAAGAAAAAAGTCAGGGATTTCGCCTTCCCTGACTTCCAATGAATCCAACAAATTGTACATTTTGAGCATAGCAAAGATGTTCGGTGTTGTCAAGATGGGGGTTGACTCTGGACACAACCGGCAAAGACGGTAAAAATTAACTTGAGTATCCCAATTAGATAATTGCCTGAAGGCAGGAGGGGAGGCAATGGAAGATATTTTTGAGCCGGATTTGTTAAAGGATGAGCAGATTCTCTGGAGCGGACAGCCGGACCCGGCGGTATGGTTCATGCCGGCGGATTTATTTTTGATTCCCTTTTCTTGTTTGTGGGGAGGTTTTGCGATATTTTGGGAGTCGCTGGTGCTGCGGCGTGACTCTTCCGGACAGCAGGCTCCGCTTTATTTCATACTGTTTGGAATTCCTTTTGTGGCGATGGGATTATTTATGATGGTCGGACGATTTTTCTGGAAACGCTATGTAAAACAGCGTACGTATTACGCGGTGACGGATAAACGGGTGCTGGTTTTGACGGTAGTGCGCGGACGGGCGCTAAAAGCAGAATACATCAAGAGGATATCTCAGGTGCAGAAATCGGTTCGCGCCGACGGCAAAGGCATGCTGCGCTTTGGCAACCCGGCGCCGCAGCAGGCATTTTATGGGAATACGGGGCTTGATTTTTTTGGTGATTTTTATGGGCCGGCTGTGCCGGTTTTTTATGATATTGCTGATGTGCATGCCGTGTATACGCTGGTAAATGATTTACGGAATGAAGCTCAGCCGGGGTGAACCGGGGTATCTGAATTGATATAAGAATGATGGATGAAACGCTGGTTTCACAGCGTTTTTTTTATTTGTAACATTATATTTTGTAAAGCGTTGCGCCACCAGAAATCTTGTGGTACACTTTACTGTTTTTTAGGAAAACCAAAATCAGGAAGAGCGTAATGCAGAGAAATACCATCTTTTTAAAAACAACGGCACTGATTCTGGTGCAGGCATTGGTTTGCACCGGCTCTCCATCGTGCGCAGACGCGCGGCGCAGTAGCGGCGATGCGGGGAAAAACTGTTTGAGTCCGGCGTTGTCGTTACAGAAGGCACAGGTGCAGGATGCGCTGCTCAATGCGGCTGCAGCGGTGGAAATAAATAATCTCATTCGTTTTTTGGATAATTGGACGGCAATAAGCGACGAGCGGGCGCGGACGCTGCGGCTTGAGGAAATCCAGTTTCGCGCGGAGAAGGAGTTTGCGTCGATTGAACAAGAGTCCGCCCAGTTTGTTAGCCGCGCGCGAGAGTTGT
Organism: Candidatus Omnitrophota bacterium; assembly: GCA_023819605.1. Lineage (GTDB taxonomy): Bacteria > Omnitrophota > Gorgyraeia > B26-G9 > B26-G9 > JAMWCB01. The sequence goes on along the minus strand of JAMWCB010000049.1, from coordinate 4,332 downwards.
CGGCACAGAACAGCGCTCAGCCGGGCCGGGAACATTTCATTGATTTGTTCCGGCATTTGCAGACGCATGGGAAGAGCCGAAGGTTGTTGAAAGCGTGGATTAGTAACTTTTTGTTTTTTTCGTGCCGGGACCGCGTTGTTTTTCCCGAGAAGCTTAAGGTATTGGAAAAAAAATATGATTTTGGGTCAGGTTTCGGGGATGATCGGCAAAATATCGATGAGACGACAGTCTTTGAATTTTATGAAAATTTATATTCAGATGATCAACTGCGCCCTGAGCTGGAGGCAAGTCTCGCGCAGTATGTGGATCATTTTGCCGCGGAGCAGGCGCGGGATATGCAGCGAAAAACGGAAATTTTTCAAACGCTGGTCGGAATAGAGAAGCAGGATCGGGAGCGTTGGATACGTAATGATATTACGCTGGTTGATGAAGCGATCCAGAACATCCGGGAGGTATTGAGATCATACGGGGCATCAGGTTTTGAGCAATGGATTCAGAATGCTTTACCGGACTGGCCGCAAGCAGCACACGCGCTGGCGAAGCTTATCGAGGCATTGCCGGAGGTGCCGGTTCCGTATGCCGTGATGGTGTTGGAAAAAATGCAGCGCGTTATTCAAATCGTTGATTCGTTTTATTATTTTGGCGATAGTTCACGGAAAGAAGCCATGTCGCATGAGTTAGCGGTTTTGATGAATGTTCTGCTGCGGAAAATGCCGCTTGTTCATGCGGGGAAGGACATCGCCTGTTTTTATATTAAAATTGACCGCCGCGCGAGCGCGGACAGCAAGCATCCCGGTGTCGCCGCTATTTCCGAAGCATTGCGGCAGGGCAAAGAAGTAGTGTGTCTGGGGGACATCGGAGATATCCGCAGCGTCATGTTGCATCAGGTGCGCAATCCACGCAGCAATTTGGAAGTTGATTTAATGAACGCTAAAGTCTTGCTTATATCGGATGTCCTTTTTGGGGGGAATACACCGATTGATGCGTTGCACGGGTTTTTGCAGCGACAGCTGAAGACCTGGCAGAATCCGATGCTGATGAGCCTGCCGGTGTTTATTTTCCTTCACGACAGCCAGACGCTGGGTATCAATCCGCACGACTATGTCCGCCGGACGGCGCGCGATGATCGGGAATTGATTACGGCTGAATTTTGCCGTCAGGCGTTGACGCGCAATCACGAAACATTTAGCCACCGTTCGCCTTTAGATATTGAGTGCGTATTGCCGTACCTTAGCGCGCCGGTGATTGCGCGTTTGACGGATGCGCTGTACCGGAGCCAGGATAATGAAGGGCTGGCGACGCTGCTGTGGTCGTTGGACGATCATTATGAGGCGCGCATGATTGCCAGAAAAGCGCTGTTTAAAGCGGCGTTCCGACAGGAAGGGATTGATGTGCGGGAAAAAACCCTGCGGATCCTGGCCAGAGATTTCGGGATGCTTCGCGGCGAAGAAAAAGAGCCAATATTGAATCTTATCGGTGCGAATTACGAGGCGTTATCCCTTGCCGAAAAAAGAAACCTTGTGCGGTATTTGCAGACATTTGATCTGTCTGGGTTTGAAGTCAGTGATTTTCCTACGATACTGCATGTCGTCCGGCGTGATCGGGAGGCGCTGCGCGGGTTTATGGCGTACGGGAATGCTTTTATGGAATTGCAGTCATTGGATGCGATCGATCGGGAATTATTGGAAATGACGATGGCCAATGTCTGGAGTGGAGATGATTCCGCCGGCGATTACCTTCGGCGTGATTTTTTAAGAAACATCCCTTGCCGCGAAAAAACAGCCGGCGCCGGCGAGTGGCTGCTCAACCGACTGCAGACCGTTGAAGGCAGACGTACCGTTGATTACCGGGGTGAAACCGCCGGCTTGATGGTTGTTCTGGATAACCACGGAAGACATCCCGGGGAAAACGGCCGGACGATTTTCACGAATCTTAGGGAAGACGTTCACAGTAACCCGGAAAAAAATTACACGGACGTTTTTTACCGGCTGCTCTGCTATTGGAAAGATCTGGATGTTGGCGTGTTGCGGCAATTGCCATCCGTGTATCAGAATACCTTTGTCGAGGATGAAGACAAGCAGCACCATCACTGGGCAGTGAATTTTCTCTTTCAGAAGGCGCGTGATCGCGTTTCCAGTACACGTGCGACCGAAACAGATTTTGCGGCATTTATCCGCGGCGCCGGACGGGAATCACTTTTGGATGCGGTGGATAGCTGGAAGAACGAATTAAGCCGGTCGCTGGAAAGCGAGCGCGATCCTGCCGTCCGGTGGACGCTTCAGAATAAAATGAAGGCGCTGGAGAAAGTTGCCTGGACGGTTATTGCCTATCAGACAATGGCGCAGAAGTTCGGCGAAGATAGGCAAAAAAACAGCGAAACGATTGCCGCTGCCCGGCTTGGACATTTTACGGAAATTGATCGTCTGCGCGATGAATTTATGGTTTTAATCGCTGAACCGGGCGGTGACGTAATGGAGATATTGGCGCAGTATACGGCATTGCGTAAAGCTGTGTATACGGTATTAAAGTCTTCGCCGGCGCTCATCGGTGAGGATTGGTCGTCATATGAGCGGGATGTGCGCGCACGGGTTGAGTTGCAGCATTTCGACTTTGCTTTGGAAGTGTATGGTCGATCGCTTGTTCAGCAGGCATGTGAAGAGATCTTGTCGGTCAGGGATAATGCCGGATTGGAGCGTGCGGCGCGGATCCTGAGCGGACTTGCGCAAAATTTTATCTGCTCCGGAATGGGCACTGCCGCGGTCGAAGAGTTTAGCCAGGAACTCAATCAGGGTGAGCTGTATTTGTCACAGCTGCTTAATATGGTTGATTCGCTGGAGTTTGAATTAAATAAAATTTTTCGCGGCGTCAGTGAATCATACCGGGGAAAAATTGCGGCGGCCGCTGTTAAAATTCAAATTAAAAATTTAAAAGTTAAATATAAAGACATCGTGAACATGGTCCATCCGGGATACCTGCCGAATGACCGGATTTCTCCGGAAACCGCGGCACAAATTGAGGAGATTGTTTTGGGCGAAATGTTTCGCAGCGCAACGTATCCTACCGTAAAAAATGCGCTGCTGCAGCTCAGCCGTGTGCTGGAACAAGAGCTGCGCCGGCAGGGGGACATTCGGTTGCGCCGCGGATCGGACGTGAGCGCTCAGTCAGTAGACCGATTATTCCGCCGTTTCCCCGCCGTAGAAAAAAATGCCGCACAGGGGATACTTTCCTGGTGGGGAAAAAAACCGATGCGTGTTGCCAGAATGGCGGAAGAAGGATTGCCCGTGCCCCGGGGGGTTATCATCAGCGCTTTGTTGTGTCATCGGCCGGACATACTCGAAGATGCGAATTTTACTCAGCTGCTGGAAAGAGAGGTCGAGCATCTTCAGACACAAGCCGCACATCCGAAAACGAATCTGTTTTTGTTTGCGCGCAGCGGTGCGGCGTACTCACTGCCCGGTCTTTTAGTCACCATTCCTAATCTGGGGATGAATGATCAGGCAGTCGAGCAGCTGGCGCGGCAGACCAATGATCGCTGGTTTGCCTATGACGCCTACGGTAATTTTTTGCGCGCTTATGGGCAGTATGTCTTGCAGATTCCCTCTGAAAAATTCCAGGATATCCTTAATTTGAATTTGGCGGAAAAGCCGTCAACGGCAGACGGAATGAGGGCAGTGGTGGAACAGTATAAGACGCTCATTGCGGCCGAGCGCGGGGCGCAGGCAGTACCCTCCACTTTAAAAGAGCAGGTCATGGCCTGCATTAAGGCCATCTATGAATCCTGGAATGCTCTGGATGCGCGCGCTTATCGTCAACGCCATACTATTTCGGAACATTGGGGAACGGCGGCGATATTGCAGGAGGCGAAATTCGGCAACAAACCGGGATTTTCCGGCGCTGGCGCGGCAACGTTCCGTTTTGATGCGGATGGGTTGCCGTTTATTGAAGGGCGTTTTCGCTTTCGTTCCCAGGGCGAAGCGTTGATGACCGGCGCGTCGGGAAACTATGTGGTGATCAGCCGGGCGGAAGCGCATGCGGGCGAATTTTCGCTGGAAGGAAATCATCCGCAGCTTTACACGCAATTGCTCGATTTAGCCGGGAAAGCGAGCAGATTATTTGGCCAACCGCAGCGGGTGGAGTTTACGCTTGAGCAAGGAATGCTGTATACTCTGCAGAGCTCAGACAGTGATGAATACGATGATGCGGATTTACCGGAATACGCGGTGGCGATAGATCGCTATGAACACTGGCTCCATGTACAGGAATACGCCCCGCCCGCCAGTGTGAACCCGGCTCGCGCTCAGGAACGGCTGCACCAAGTGATGGCGGTGTTGC
>JAMWCB010000048.1 GCA_023819605.1 Candidatus Omnitrophota bacterium | reverse complement strand
TATCTTTTCCTGCAACGCCGGCGGGATATCTGCGCACCGCAACGCGCCGGTCACTCGTATCGCCTGCTGATATTCGCGCAAAAAATCTTTACACGGGGGGCAATCGCCGATATGCTCCATGAACAACTGCCGGTTCGCCGCGTCCAGCGTGCCCGTAGCATAGTCGTAAACAAAATCGACCCAGCAACTGCAACGGCTATCCTCGCCGCTGCCAATTTTTACGCCGCCATCCTGTAAGTACGCCGCGATCTCGTCGCGTAAATACCCGGTCGCGCGATGCAAACGCGTTTTAACCGCGCTTTCCGAAACATCTAAAACCTCGGCAGTAGCCTGAATGGACTCGCCCTCGACGGCATGCAATAACAACGGCATGCGATAGAGAATCGGCAAGCGTTCGATCGCGCCGGACAAACGCTGCTGCAATTCCTTTTCCAAAAGGGACGCGTCCGGCAACTGCGGCCAATTAACTGAAAAACCCGCCGGTACGGAAACCTGCCGGTCGTCGAGCCCCTCCACCGCGACAAACTTATGTTTCCGGCGCAATAACATCAGCGCTTCATTATAGGCGATTTTATAAATCCAGGTGGAAATTTTCGCCTCATCGCGAAACGACCCGATATGTTGCATTACTTTCAGGAATGTATTCTGCACAATATCTTTGGCGTCAGCCTCATTTTTACTGATCCCTAACGCCAAATGATACACTTTATTACTGAAGGAACGAAATAATTCGTCGAACGATACCATTGTTCCCCATCGAAAAAACGGCCGCCGGCCCGCGGGCCATCTCGGCCAGCGACGGCGGGTTTACTTCCGGTCAATAATGAGCACCCCGTCCAAATGGTCTATTTCCTGCTGTACCGCACGCGCCGCCAGCCGCGTAAATTTTTCCGTAAAATCTTCATAGCGTTCGCTGAGCGCGCGGACTTTCACCATTTCCGCGCGGACTAATTTCAAATAAGCTCCCGGAATGCTTAGGCATCCTTCATCGTCGGTCACGGCGCCCTTGCGGGAAATGATTTTTGCGTTCAGAAACGTCATGACTTTATCGGGGGATGCCCGAAAACGCGACTGCTCCTGTAAATCTTTCAACAAGTAATCCTTGCGCAGGACAAATACCCGTTTTGTTACGCCGATCTGCGGCGCGGCCAATCCAACGGCATGCGGCGTTGCCAAAAGCGTATCGCGCAAATCCTGGATCAGCTCCGGCAAACCCGCCTCGCCGGCGCGCACCGCAACGGATTTCTGCTTAAGAATATGCGCGTATTCCGGATGCGTCAAAATTTTTTTTACGGCCATCTTCGAAAACCTCCAGACAAAAATCTGTTACTTATTATAACAACAACTGTTGCGAAGCTCAACTCTTTCTCGCGAATTTTTTTGAAACTCTTTACACCTACTCGTATCTAAACAATAGAAAAGATCTTGCCCGGAGGCATGCCCGGCAGCTGTTCACCTCCCCTCGAACAGCCCGGGACAGCGGTCAGGTGAAAACCTGGCCGCTTTTTTTATCAAACTGCGCCGCCGGCATGCGCCGAAGCAGTGCTGCCGCCGCCGCAAGAAAAATTATAAACACCGCTAAAGAAATCCGATATCCTATCGCGCCCCAGCCGCCGATCACCAACACCAACGCGCTCCAAAGCAGGGGGCCGATAATCGCGGACAAGTACCCGACCAGCGCGAACATACCAAATATTTCTCCGGATCTCTGCGGTGGACAAATTTCGATTAATACCGACCGGGAAACCACCCAGGTTCCTCCCAAACTCAGGCCGGCCAAAATTCCGATCAGCCACCGCCAATGATAATCGCCGGCGACGGCAGCGCTCAAACAACACATCCATAACATAAACACGGCAAACATCGCGCGACGGCCGCCGCAGCGGTCGCTGAAGATCCCAAACGCAATACTCCCCGCCATCGCCGCGGACGTTCCGACAACCATGAAATCGGCCATTGCCGCCTCATCCATTTCCAGCACGATATGCGCATACACGGACACAAACAGCATTACCGTGTTAATCGCGCATAACCCCAGAAAACATGCCCGAAAAAAAAGCGTGAGCGCCGCATGTTCCGAGCGCGCCAGCATCCGCAGCGTCGCCCGCAATTCCGCGCCGATAGCCGGCATTGACCGTTCCCGGCCGCCGTCGTGGATATCCGGCTCGCGAACCCAGAGCATACAGGGAAGCGCGAACAAGGCAAACAGTACTCCGGTGAGTAAAAAAACCGGCGGATAGCCGCATTCCCGCATCAACGGCTTGCTCACGCCGATCGCCAGGATGGCGCCGGCGTAACCAAACACTTTGCCCATACCGGAGACGACGCCCGGAGAATATGATCCGGTGACGCTGCGCATAAGGGAATTATAAAAAATACTTGCCTGCTGGCACGTGGCATTGGCTATCGCAAAATAGACGAGCATCAGCCAGACCGGACTGTTTGTGCCGAGAAAAACGGTAAAGAGCGCGGAGACAAGCGTGCAGGCAATCAAGAGACGGCGATGCTGACCGAAACGGTCGGCGTAGGTTCCCATCGCCGGGGCCACGACGGCGACCACGGCGGTTGAAATACCGTAGGTAAGGCTATACACGATTTCCGGCAATGCCTTTTCGCCGGTGAGCCAGCGGACAAAATATAAACTCACGATATTGACGACAAAAAATTGATTCGCTAAATCATAGAGCGCCCACGCCGTCAATTCTCCCCAAACGCGAAACCGGCGCCGCACCACCTGCGTTCCCCCTGTTTCGTTCATCTTCGCCTCGCCCTTGCGCACAATCACCGCCGCCGGCCGCAGACGAAAAAAGCACCGCCGGCATATGCCGGCGGTGCTTTGCTCCCCTGCGCAACCATCATTCCAACCACAACCCGGTTACCACATATCGCTTACCCAGCGGGGCCAACTCCAAACGAATCAAAATATCCTCCGGTGTCTTTTCAAAACTTCCCTTCCAGAGCACCATAATTTTCGACTGTTTCCACACGCTGCCTAAAAATATTCGCGAACGGTATGCCCCTAAAGAATTTTGCATATACCGGTTGATTTCAAAAAATTTCGTCCGCGACCCGGCAACCTTCAAAGAAGGCTCAAAATCACGCGCGTAAATATTAAAATCATCGAATTTAAAACCCTGCAGAATATTATCGAGCATCGGTTCAGCCATCTGGCGGATTTGCGGCGATGTATGCGGCGTTTTCACTCCGGCGGCGCCGCTCTCCTTACGCTTCCGCGGCGCGGCTTCGGCTGAAGCGGCAGAACAGGCGATCAAAATCCCGACGGCGACCAATTTTTGCAGCGTATGCGTTTTCATCCATCCCCCTCCTTTATAAACATTTTTATTGTAACGAATTCTTCGTCGTTTTGGCAAGCAGAAAATAATCCGGTTCCGGCCATGCGCGCGCAAAAAACCATACCCCGCGCGACGATTTAAAAAGAAAAGTGTTCATACACCCGCCCCTCGCAATAGAATTCAACGCGGCCGATAGAAAACCGCGCCCGATAGCCGCTCTGCAGCGCGGAAATATAACTGATTTCCTTAAAATCGCGCCGCGCCGGGCTCAAGCGGGGCACTTCCAAAATCGTGCGCTGGATAACCTGCCGCGCGCGCGTATCGGATTTTTGACGGGCGATTGCCGATAAATACGCCAACGCGAAAACATACGCCTTGTTTTCCGGATACGCGGCCGCAAATTCCCGAAAATAAATTTCCGCGTCGCGCCACATACCCTGCCGGTAAAAATATTCTCCTACGGCAAACAAGGCCGGCGCATGATACGCGGAAGCCGGCCCGTACCGCAGCAGCGAATAAAATCCTAAAAACGCGAAATCACGCTCTCCGGAGCGGGCAGTATCACAGGCATGCTCATAAATAATTTGATCGGAATAAAACGGCCGCTCCGCGGCGGCGGACGCGCTCAGCGGCCGCGCGCCGGCACAGAGCAAAACCGCCGTGGCCGCCGAGAAGGCCAGCCGAAACAACCACGCCGGACGCTTCCCCTGCCGCGCCATTTTATTCAAACGTCAGGCCGGTGATCGCAATATCCTGATCGCGTTTGGAGATGGTCACCCGCACGAACACTTCATTGGCGGTCTTATCGAACATTCCTTTATATAAAACAACGGTGACCTGTTCCTTATTAAGAAACCCCAAATATTCCCGGTATAAATACTGGCCCAGCGAATACCGCACATCGTCATATATTTCCTTGAAACGATTTTCTGAAATCGTCTCCCGCAGCGCAAGGTCAAAATGCTCGGTATAAACCTTATAGTCTCCCTGCATTAAACCGTCAAAAACCCCGTCTATAAGCGGATCGGCGATTTTTTTGACATCTTCGTTGGACTTGCCGATAATTCCAGCCGATACCGGCCCACCGGAGACCAACAGTGCAATCGTCAACACTGCTCCCATCACCTGCGGCAATTTCATAGCTCCCCCTTTCACGTATTGAATACTCATCGATTATCTTATTGTAACCAGTCTGCGCTGAAAAAACAAGAGCCTCTCAACTGCGTTTAAATCGGCGCGACAACTCCTGCCGGGAAATCAGCAGCGTCGTCGGACGCCCGTGCGGACACGTTGCCGGCGCGTCCGTTTTCTCTAAACGCTCCAACAGCGCCTGAACCTGCGCCGCGTTCAGGCGCTCCCGCGCCCGCACCGCGGCATGGCAGGCCAGCGGCGCCAATATCTGCCGCACCCGCTCCGTAACTTCGGCGCTTAACGCCAGGGCTCCTAATTCGTCGAGAAAATGCAACACCACTGCCGCGATATCAACCGCGCCGAAAAGCGCCGGGTATGTCTGAATCGCCACCGTTTGATTGCCGAACGGCTCTATTTCAAAACCGCAGGCAGCCAACATTTCGGTATGTTCCACAAGCACCGCCTGCTGCGCGGCATTGAGCTGCAGCGTAACCGGCAACAGCAAACGCTGCTTTTCCACCTGCCGCTTCTGAAATTGCCGCGACAATTCATCAAAAAGCACCCGTTCATGCGCCGCATGCTGATCGATAATCCGCAGTCCTTGCTCATCCCGCATACAGATATACGCATCGTCAACAAAAAGATACGGATCGCCCGTTGCCTGCTCCCGCGACGGCGCGGCCATGGCGCGGAAGAGCATCTGTTCCCCCTGCGCCTGAACGCGCGCAGCTATCGCCGCCGAATCAGCGGCCTCCTTTGTAACCGGTCCGGCCGTTGCCGGCCGGGGATACCGGCCGTACTCCGGCGCCGCCGGTTCGCCAAGATTCAACGCCGGGGAGACGGAAAAGGCGGCGGACGAGCTCAGCGGCCGCGTGCCGGCCAGCGTCTCCCGCACGACTTTCGCCAATAAATCATGCACTGCCGCCGCTTCCCGCAAACGGATTTCCCGCTTGGTCGGATGAACATTCACATCCACCGCGTCCGGCGGCGTCTGAATAAACAGAATAACCCCCGGATAGCGGTTGTCCATAAGCATCGAATGATACCCCTGCAACACCGCGTGCATCAACAGACGGTCCTGCACCGGCCGGCCGTTGACAAATAAATATTGGTTTTTCCGAACGGTCGCCGCGGCTGCCGGGCGGGAAATATATCCCCGGATCGTCAGCGGCGGCAGATCCAATTCCAGCGGCATCATCTGCTGCCATAACTCTTCGCCCAACAAAATACGAATACGCTCCGGCAATCCCTGCGTCCGGTCCACGGCAAAGAATTGCTCCCGACCGTGCGTCAACTGCAACGCCGTCTGCGGAAAAGCCAAGGCCAGCTCGGTCACCACCCGGCTAATCTGCAGTAATTCCGTAGCGCTGCTTTTGAGAAATTTCAACCGCGCCGGCGTGTTAAAAAATAAATTCTCCACGCACACCGTCGTACCCTGGGTACGAGAATCCTCGCGCAGCGGTTCAGCAATGCCGCCGGCAACGGAAAGCGTATGCCCGACGCCCGCGCCCTGCCGGCAGGAAGTAATCCGCACGCGGCTGACCGCCGCGATGCTCGCTAAAGCTTCGCCGCGAAACCCCAAGGTCTGAATCCGTTCCAAATCTTCATCGGTTTTAATTTTACTGGTCGCGTGCCGCTCGCAGGCCCGCGCCAAATCATCGGCAGACATACCCTCCCCGTCGTCGATTACCACTATCTGCCGCCGGCCCGCGTCCTGCACCTGCACCGCGACACTGGTACTCTGCGCGTCCAACGCATTTTCCACCAATTCTTTCACCACCGACGCCGGCCGTTCGACCACCTCGCCGGCGGCGATTTTATCCGCAAGAACTTTTGGAAGAACCTGAATCTTTCCCATCGCACACACTCCGCGCCAGATAAAAACCACAACATCGGAATCCACCGTACATCATTCTAATAAGAAAATCATCCCGCTGTCAAACCTGAATATTTTAACCGGCATCGTTCACCGCGCCGATGACCTATCCGCGCACCAGGCTGATGAAGCGTGCCCGAAGAACGTCATCCCCGGTTGGTTTGAATCGACGGGATACATCGCGCGGAGTAACGGCGCACTTTGTACTCTTCTTCAGATCAACCATGCAATAAGCCGGCTAAAAGCCGGCATTAATTAAAACCAGCGTGGATGCGGGCTAAATCCTTGGCATTTTCCTTGCATAAAACCGGGGACATGTCTATAATGAATCCTATGAATTGGTGGGAGCATAATCGTCAAATATTACAACAGCGTTTCCCGCATATCCACACGCTGGTGCAGGACATCGGCGTGCCGGATACCATACAAAGCCGTCCGGCGGCAAACGGCTCGATCAGCGTGGCCATCAAAGAATCCGCGCATGAGCGACTCCTGCACAGCGTTTATAATCCGGAAGAAGAATCGCAGCGTTTCATCAACGCGTTTAACCTCACCCACAACCATATTCCGCTGGTCTTAGGCTTTGGCTTAGGATACCACGTGGAAACGCTCTGCGCCGGCAGCGAAGATTTCAGCCACATCTTTGTCTGCGAAGCGCGGCCGGATATTTTTAAAGCCGCGCTCTGCCTGCGGAACCTGGCGCCGCTGCTTTTGGCGCCGCGCTTGCGTTTATTCGTCGACGCCAACCACGCGCATTTAATGCAGGCGCTGATGGGCATCTGCGGCAATCGGCACCTGCGTCCGCGTTTGCGCTTCATTGTGCACCAGCCTTCGCTGACCGTATATAAAAACACCTCTTCGGAATTGACCGATATCGTCGAAAAGACCCATCTTTCCCCCCGCCTGCAAAATATGTTGCGGGAGAACTTCCTGGCCAACATGGAAACGACTATCGAATCTCCGGGAGTCAATACGCTGTTCGGCGCTGCCCGAAACAAACCGGTATTCCTGATTTCCGCCGGACCGACCCTGACGCGCGACCTGGATTTAGTGCGGCAAGCGCAGGGGCGCGCGGTCATGCTCAGCGTCAGCACTTGCTTTCGGCTGTTAATGGACAACGGCATCCATCCCGATTATGTGGCCATCGGGGATCCCAAAGCGATTATGCTCAGCCATTTTGAAAATTTACTGGACAGCGCGGTTCCGCTGATTTTTCTGCCGACCGCTGCAAAAGAAGTGGTCCGCGCCTATCGCGGCCCGAAAATCGTCGCGCTGCAAAACGAATACCAACTTTCCGATTTTGTCTCCAGCCGCATCGAAAAAGGCCGCGTCGACGTCGGCGAATCGGTTTCCACGCTCATTCTCGATATCGGCATCAAGATGGGCGGCAATCCGCTTATTTTCATTGGGCAGGATTTAGCTTTTACCGACGGACATTCCCATGCCGACGGCATACAAAAACGGTTAAAAATCAACACCGCGCCCCGCACGATTACCAGTATTACCGGCGAAGAAATCCCGTCGAGCTCTGTCTTTTACTGGTTCAAACACTGGATTGAAAAACGTATCAGCCGCGAAGCGGACCGCCTGTTCATCAACACATCCCAGACCGGCGCGCGCATCGCCGGCACTACGGCCCTGCCGCTGCGGGACGTCATCGCGCAATACTGCAGTTAATACATGCTGCATGCCGGTGCGCTCATTGACATCGTTTCTCCGCCCATTGTATAATAATGATACATTTCATAACCGAACACATCCAGACATAGGGGAGGGCTATCCGATGAATATTCTCAAAATGATCATCAAAACACTCAAATTGCTCAATTCCAATGCCTCGCCCTGGACGATTGCCTTCGGTATGGCGTTCGGCATGCTTATCGGATTAACCCCGGGATTTCCCCTGCACGACTATCTTTTTATTTTCCTTGCGTTATTTTTTAATGTCAGCATACCCGCGACGCTCTTTTCCATGCTTATTTTCAGCTTGCTCAGCCTGCTCCTTACCGCGCCGGCGCACGCGCTCGGCTACCGCCTGCTCGTGGATACCCCTTCCCTGACGCCGCTGTGGACGCAGTGGTACACTATGCCGCTGCTGCCGTTTACCCGTTTTTATAATTCCGTGGTCTTAGGCACCACGCTCATCGGGCTGATTTGTTTCATCCCGCTGCTGTTCAAAATCAAATTTCTCGTCGTCTATTACCGGAAACATCTGCAGCAAAAAGTCATGAAATGGAAGATCATGCAGCTGCTCAATGTCGGCAATTGGTTGAACGTCGATGACAAACTCATGGGGTGAGCAATGAAAATAATTCGCTGGTCTTTTGTTATTCCCTTGCTGGTGATCTGCGTGGGAACGGTTGCCGTCCTGCTAGTCTTTCGCGACCCGCTGATCAAAAAAGCGCTCATCGTCAACGGCGAAAATGCGTTTGGCGCAAAAGTGGAAATTGATGAACTCAAAACAACCCTGGCGGGAAACCTGACGATTACCGGCCTGCGCATCGCCGACCGCAACGATGTCTGGAAAAATATGGCGGATATTAAAAAACTTTCCGCAACCGTTAACACCGCGGCGCTGCTGACGCAAAAAATCATCGTTGAAGAAGCGAACCTGGAAAATCTCACCTGGGGAACAAAACGCACAACATCCGGGGCATTACCTGCCGGCCGCCAGAAAAAACCCGCGCTGAGCGCCGACAATCTGCTGGCGGCTTTCAAAAAACGTTTTGCGCAGGATCAACAGCAAGCTGGATCCTTTGACGTGCTGGCTAATCTGCAAAAAAATATTGAAGAATATAAAAACAGCCTGCTTGCCGGCGCTGACCTGCAGTCATTGCGCGCAGTGGATACCGTGCGCGGCGAACTGACCGGAAAATATGAAGAATACGGCAAAAAAATCCAACAATTCGATGTAAATAAATATACCCGGGACATTCAGGCCGCCATCGAAGATTTAAAAAATACCAAAGTCGGATCCTTGCAGGATATTCAGGCCGCGCAGGGGAAATTAGCAAAAGTCAACGAAACAAAGAAAGTATTGGAAACGGCAATCAATGATCTGAAATCAATGCAGCAGGACGTCACCAGCGCCTTTTCAGAAAATGCCGGAGCAACCCAGAAAATCACCGATGCCATCAATGCCGATGTCAATCTCGTTTCCACCAAACTCCAGGAAGCCAAACCGGACAAACGTGATATCGCGCCCATGCTCTTTGGCCCGGAATGGGGCGACCGCGTCTTGACCGCCGTCGACACCATCATGTTCATTCGCAAACATCTGCCGCCGCCGCGCGCCAAGCAAAAAATCACGCCCGCGGAACGCGGCGTGGATGTTTCCTTTACGCCGGACGCCGCAGAAGCGGCAAAAACCAATACGCCGGTATGGCCGCAACTCCTCGTTAAGAAAATTTCTTTTTCCGCATCCACCGGCGGAGCCGGTAAAGAAGCCACGGCTCCGCTGACCATTACCGGCACAGCCTTGGACGTTTGTTCCGAGCAGAACGCGATCAACAAACCCTTGACGCTGACCGCAACCGCCCAGCGCGATAATCAAACCTATGACCTGACCGGAAATTTCGACCATCGCCAGAGCGTGCCCGTGGATACGATCACCGTTAAGTCCGCCAATCTCGATATCGCGGCCATCAGCGGCGGCAGCGGCGCAATGCCGAAGCTTGCCGCCGGCACCGTAAACATCGACGCGCTCTTCTCGCTCAATGGCGACATCTTGGATTCAAAACTGAACCTCGCGGTCAATAACGCCGCTTTTTCTGCCGATGCCGCCACTGAATCGCAGAAAATTTTAACCGGCCTGCTCCAGGGAATCAGCAGCTTCACGGTCACGGCCACCGCTGCCGGCGCGCCGGACAATCTGCAAACTACCATCAGTTCTGACCTGGATGGAGCGGTTGGCGATAAAATCAACGCGTTGGCGGAAGAAAAAATCGGACAACTCAAAACCCAGCTTCAGGACAGCATTCGCTCCCAGGCTGAACAAAAAACCAAAGAACTATTCCAACAGGTGTCCGGCAACAAAGGTGGGTTGGAGCAGATGATCACGGAAAAACTTTCGGCGCTGACCAAAGGCAATGAACAATTACAAAACGCTTTAAATTCCCAAACCCCGGCCGCGGCGGCAAGCGAACCGGTGAAAAGCGCGGTAGAAGGCTTGAAAGGGTTGTTTAAGTAAACACCGATTGGTCTGGATATTAACAGAAAAGGCATGCCAGTTCACGGCATGCCTTTTCTTATAGTGAACAAAAGATCTGCAGCAAATATTATCTCAGTTTCTTCCGGCTGCTCCGCCACACGCCCGCTAAACCCAAACCGAACAACGCCAAAGTTGTCGGTTCCGGGACGACGCTGATCTGAGCCCCTGTAAAACCACCAAAAATATTCAAACCGTCCTCATTAATTATTTTTGTATTTTTCGTACTTAGATCGGATGGAATTTGAAAGGTTATTTCCGTAGATGAAGTCGTATTCAACGTTTCAAAACGAATACGGGCAAACGTACCACTGCTGGTCAATATCGGATCAGTAATACCGATAGCCGCCTGATAATCAATTTCACCGATGCTATTATCAGCAGCATTGACCATCGAAAAAGGATCAGACAAAGGAAATGCCGCATGGTATGCCGCATCGGAAATATTCGGATCCGGCGACGTCAGCCAACTTCCATCATTTCCTGGATCTATAACCCGCAAAAACGTGGGGTCAAATCGCAGCCAACACTGCAATGCGACAAATGAGGCTCCCTCGGCATTATCAAGAATCATATCTACCGCAAACTGTTCGCCGACCTGAAGAATTGACTTTGAAGAAACCAGACGGTACGTCGGCGCTGCTGTCGCTTGCGCGGCCAACACAAAACTAGCTAAAAATAAAATAATCGTTACAATTTTTCCCTGAGACTTTTGCATAGAAACCTCCACGGTAATCAAACAAAATCACGTAGTCACAAATTTATTACTGTCCGATCGTATTATAATTTGAACGCAAGATTGCATAATCAGTCATATCCACAATTCGATTACCGTCAAAATCAGCCCGCACGTCATAACGCGCATTTCCCTGGATCGTATTGTACGCCGCCCGTAAAATCACATAATCAGTCATGTCGACAACATTATTATTATCCGCATCGCCGCCCCGCAGCGCAAGGTTAATCCCGCTCACGGTTCCCAAACGCCCGATATTCACAGAAGACTGGCGCGCGCGCAAACAATTGGGCGTCTTGACCGCGACATCGTACGTCCCGGCCGGAACGCCCGCGATCGAAAAACTACCGTCGCTGCCGGTTTGCACGGTCAACGCTTTGACCACGGTATTTGTGCCCGTCTGTAATACTTGCACAGTAGCCGTACTGCTATGATTGGTGCGCGCTTGCAGGGTAGCGCGGCCGGCTACCGTCGCGCCGGTATCGACGGCCAAAACATTGATTACCGGCGAGGTGTTGTTAATATTCACGCGATAGAAGCGGATCGGCACATTACGCGGATGCGTGCCGGTAGACGTGCCGTTATCTGTCCAGGCCGTGCGGCCGGCGTCAGCCGCCGCCACGGAGCTTGCCGCCGTCGCCCACGTGCTACCGTCATTACTATACAAAATAGCATAGGTAATCCCCGGATAACTTTCCCAACTCAGCGCCACATCCTGCGTGCCGGATACCAGCGCCACCGGCGCGCGCCAAAGCTGATCGCGATACACATAGTACGCCTGGCGTAATTGACGCAGGAACGGGCTCTGCGCGCCGCTGCCCTGGCCGCAAATGCCGAACCACTCTTCATGCGACCACTGATCCGGCATAATTGCCCAATAAAATTGCGGTTCTGTTTGCTGCTGCCACGGCGAATCATAGACACTCTGCGCCTTCCACCATTCATCCAGCCATTCAAAAACCACCCCGCCAAGCACCGTGCCTTCTCCCGGTGTCCGGTTGCCGTTATACCCGATCGCTTTCCAACAGCCGTAATGGTGGCGGCTCTGCGCGGCTTCATTGACGCCCTGATTGTACTGGTAGGCATCCGCGCCGTATTCGGTCAGAATGAACGGCCGGTCGATTTTTTCTTTAGCTTCACGCAAATCCGAAACGCCAATGCCGTCACGGCCGGAATAAAAATTAGTGCCGATAATATCCAACTCCGGCGCGTACTGCGCATAATACTCCGCCAGGCCGAAATTCAGATTTCCCACCGCCACCGGATGGTTCGGGTCAAGCTGATGGATCATCTGCGCTACTTCATTTAAAAATTCCGCGTAAGCCTGCGGCACCGCCGACGCGTTGGTGCGCGTAGCGTTGATGCCGGTATTATCGCCGGGCATATTATTCTCATTACCGAGCAGCCAGAGCAGCACGTACGGCTCATCTTTATGATCGAGCACCATCGCCCGTACCACCGCTTTCATATTTTCCCGCTGCACCGGATCCGTGTAGTCCGTGCCGGCAGCCCAGGTGGCTCCGGAACCGATCGTATACGCGCCGAAGAAATCCCCCATCATGACCATGATACCGTACTGCTGGTAGAGTTGCCGCAACAACGCTTTATTATATTCTCCCGGCACATACGTCTTGTTATCCGAACCGGCATGGTGGTACAAACGGATGGCATTGCACCCCATTTCTTTTAACAACTGAAAATCGCCGATCGTATTTTCTCCGGCATCCCGAATGTTATTGCGATTGGCGTCGACCCAGGCTTCGAATGGCGCATCGATCAAACCGTTGCCGTTGGCGTCCCGCCACTGCCAGGCGTGCTGATCGGCGGACGTCGATCCCACCGGCGTGGGCGAATAGCTGACCCCGCGCACAACAAACGGACGGTTGTCCACGCGCATCTGCCAGGCGCCGCTGGAATCTTTCATCACCTGCACCCGGCCGCTGCCGCGCGTTTGTACGACCGTGGCCGTATGCCGCGCGAGCAAACGATTCAAGCGGTCCGCAAGCGTATACGGCACGATGCTGCCTGCCGCGCCGGTAAAAATATCGTCGTTGGGATTAGCATCGTACCCATTCTGAACCGTAATCTTCGCGTTGATCAATTCCACAGCCAAGTCCGGATTATCACGGCTCAAGGTCGTGATCGCGTTGATCGCGGCGATCGCCGGATACCAGTAAATATTTTCATTCGGATTATACGATTGCGTAAAAGGAAAATGCACGATCAGCGCGTAATAGGCTTTCATCGCGTGCTGCACATGTCCGGCATTGGCCAACGCTAATGCCGTATAATACAGTTTGACGCCCGGCGCTTCCGGCGCGGTTGCCCATTTATAAAAATCCGCCTGCGGATCGGCGCTGTTCACAAAACTCCAGTGATCTCCAACCAGACGGCCCTCGGCGACATATCGCTGATACTCCGGATCGGCAAATATACTCGTTGCGTTCGGATAGATACCCTCGCCTACCGCCGCAGCCAATCCGCCGCTATTGGAAATAGTGTAGGCATAATTTCCGGTGCCGGCGCCGGAAAATGTCCCGAGTTGCTCGTAGTTCACCGGGAATTGCGTACCGCGATCATAGAGCTGAAAGAGTGCGTTTTCCACGCTGCGCGCTATCCAGCCATTTTGAATCTGAACCGGAATACTATTGCCGCCGCTATCGGATACGGAAAAATTTTCCAGGGTAAACGATTCCTGCATAATCGACGTCCCGGAATTGATGTTGAAATTCAGCACAGCAATCGTACCGTCCGCCAAAGTATTTTGATTTAACCCGTACACGACCACGCGCGCCACTCCGGTCGACGGGGTCGAATAAACAACCGATTTCGACGCCTGCGTCGCAACAGGTCCCGCCGTGACCGTCTGCAGAGAAAACTTCGCGGCATCATAGCGGATGTCGACGTTCAAACCCGTGGCAATAGCTTGCGGCACGGAAGAAATATTCAATCCCAGCGTAAACGCGGAAACACCTGCGTCTATGGATTTTCTATCCAAACGCAACGTCACCAATCTTTCCTGCTGGCAAAATACCATTCCACTCTGCACAAGAACCGTCAACAGAGACAGCACAACAACCCGCACCAATTTTTTCATAACCAATCCTTTCCACCCCTCACGATAACTTCACGACACATGCATGCCCTTCCCCTATCCCATCGCCGGTATACTGGCACACACCTCGCTTGTTTGTTTAGCCCGTGATAAAAGAAGCAGGCTAACCAACCGTAACCCTTATTTTTATTTAATTCTAAAAAAGTCAGCGCTTAATAAATATGCCTGACATTCGGCTATTTGTCAACGGATTGACTCGTATTCGCAAAAATTAAATCATGAACCTGGACTTTCGAAATTCCAATTTCGAGGTCTGACCCTTTAACTAAATTGATTGGAGAAGAACCTGGACAAATTCCGTAGAATGAGATGAAGAAGCCGAAATTACTAAAGCGCGAAGATCCGGTTCGGCCGGCACTACTACCGATGCTTTTTCTTCGGCAAGACGGGCAATAGCGGTGAGCAAAAGCAGCCCCTCTTCATAAAATCTCTCTTGTATGCGTGGTAACTTTGTAATATCATAACCTATTTCTTTTTTTTGCAGTGTTTCAACTGCCGGTGAGAGCGCACTAACAATTTTGCTTACAAACTGACGGGGATGGTAATCTCTTCTTGCGCCCTCTTGCTGAATTTCAAAAAATGCTCGCACATCCGATATTAATTCCTCCTGAGGTAATTTATCTGTCTTGATATAGTATTCATTAAATGCGTTCAATAACACTTGCACCTCTGAAAATACTTCATCAGGCGATTTCGCTAACTGCTCCGCAAGCTTTACAAGAAAATCTTGTTTCTGCCCCGCAAAACTGTTCTTATCAAAAAGCTGCGAAAAAAACTTACTCAGGACATCCAAGAACATAGTCGAACTGCCCTGAGACTCATACTTAAGCAAATCCGTCAAAACTGAGTTATCGATTAACCGCGACAGCTGATCATACAGGACGGCATCCTCAGCCGACAAATTGGCTGGTTTCGCCAACTCATTTTTTTTCTCAACCGAATGCTCTGATAACCTCGCAAGAACAACCAGAAAAGCCATAGCGTTCCAAAAACGATCAACCCCGGACGAACTTAACCCATCATCCATCACAATCTGTAGAGTACGCACGACTCCATTCACTAACTCACGCGGCGTATACAACTCAAATTCATCAGAATTTGACGCCGGCTGCTGCAGAAATTTTATTAAATCACCGCCTTGTTCTTCATTATCGCTATTAAAATCATTCCACACACTCTTTTCAACGATAGACAACACCTTGTCAAAATCCATTTCCCACAATTCCCGCAGATGACTAACAGACGCTGCATTACCGGCTTTCTCGGCTCCTTCAAACAAAAAATCAAGCACACGCCGGATGCCAACAACTGTTGCATTTTTTGCCTCAATTGCCATCTGGTGGGCGTCTGGATCAAATTGATCCGCTATATATATCTCTGTTAATGTGGCATTTAGAATAAACTGCCCTTCTATTTGCACACGGAATTCCTGCCAGTCAAACTTACCTGCCTCTCCGTCTCGCACCAGATTCTGAACATTCCGTTCAGCAATCGACAGCCGCGGGCTGAGCATATGCGGCTGGGCAGCCGCTGCGCCAACAGATTGCGCTGCAACCGGTACAGACAAACCCGGACTGAGCAATAAACTCGCGAGTAACACCGCAATAATTTTATTTTTCATCAAACAGTCCCTTGAAACGCCTTGTTATATAATATACATGTACGCCTACGGTATTTTTTATAAAGTATACCGGCAAATATGAAAATTTGCAAAAAAAAACAATAAATTGTGGTTACAATGTAAAAATGTAACAGTTTATTACTACGTGAAAATGTAACATTTTGTGGTAGCCTTTAAAAAATAAAACTTTTTTAATAGGAGGCTATCACATGAATAAACCAACGTACAGT
>JAMWCB010000047.1 GCA_023819605.1 Candidatus Omnitrophota bacterium | reverse complement strand
GGGGTGCCGATTACGGATCTCATTGAAGAAGGCAACCTGGGGTTGATGAAAGCGGTGGAAAAATTCGACCCGAAAAAAGGCTACCGGTTCAGCACGTACGCGGCGTGGTGGATTCGCCAGTTCATAACGCGGGCGATTGCCAATCAGAGTAAAACGATCCGCGTGCCGGTGTATCTGACGGAGACGATTACCAAATGGCGGCGCATGACCGAAGGCCTTTCGCAGAAATTGGGGCGCACGCCGACCATTAAAGAAATCGCGAAGAAAATGCGCATTTCTTTGAAAAAAGCCCAGCGGCTCAGCGAACTGGTCACGCGCACCACTTCGCTGCATAAGCCGATCGGCGATGATGATTCCGGGCAGTTCATTGATTTGATCGAGGATGAGTCGATTCGTTCGCCGTTTGACGAATTAAGCGGCGTCCTGCAGCAGGAACAAATCAATGAACTGCTCGATAAAATGTCCGAGCGGGAAAAACAGATACTCGTGCTTCGCTATGGGCTGGATGACGGCACATTCCGAACTCTGGAAGAAACCGCCAAGTATTTTAAGATTAGCCGCGAGCGCGTGCGGCAGATTGAAGGTACCGCGCTGAAAAAGCTGCGGGTGCTGCTGGAGGAGATGGATAAAATATGAAAGCGGCGGAAAAACTAAAAGCGGCGATTCGCGATATTCCCGATTTTCCGAAAAAAGGGATTATTTTTAAAGATATCACGCCCTTGCTGCAGGATGCGCGTTTGTTTTCCGAAACGATCGAAGCGCTCGCGGCCTGCTGCCGCGACAAACCGATCGACGCGATCGCTTGCGTGGAAGCGCGCGGGTTTGTGTTCGGCGCGGTTTTGGCGCATACGTTGAATGTCGGTCTGGTGTTAATCCGGAAAAAGGGAAAGCTGCCGTACGCAACGCACCAGGTCAGCTATGATTTAGAGTACGGTACGGACACGCTGGAAGTGCATCAGGATGCGGTTAAAGCCGGAGCATCCGTGTTGGTTGTCGATGACGTTTTGGCCACCGGCGGTACGATTGCGGCGGTGTATCGTCTGATGGAAAAATTAGAGGCGAAGGTCGCCGGAGCTTTATTTTTAATAGAGTTGTCCTTTCTGCATGGCCGGGAGAAAATCAAAAAATACCCGGTAGAGGCGGTCATTACGTATTGAGCGGCGCGCGATTTCGCGGAAAACGCGCGCCGGCGGAAACCGGGTGCGGGCACAAGCGGGGGTAGGCGACTGAGCAATACGCGACACGCATGAGTAAAGCGCCGGAATATTTCCGGCGCTTCATTTTTGACGATCCAGGTGTACGAGCGAGGAGTCGTCTATGGGCTGCGGACAGGCGGCGCGGGAACGGGTTTGGGCACCGGGTTCGTTTGATTTTTGGTCGATGCTGCTCCTCGGGGTGAGCCTTGTTTTTCAATGCGCGCATTGGCGGGAATTTCCGCTCTATCTTGACGCATATTACCATTTGGCCGCGATGCGCGGCTTTGCCGCTGCCGGCGGCTGGGTCGGCACGGCGTTTTGGGAATATGCGCCGGTCGGCCGGCCGCACGTCTATCCGCCGTTCTACCATCTGCTGCAACTAACCATGGCCGGCGTGGGCATTGCGCCTTTGGATATTGCCCGGTTTTTTGAAGTCGCCGCATTCCCGGTTTTCTTGCTTGTTTTCTGGTACATTACGCGGCGGCTCTATTCAGCTGGAGCGGCGTTCTTTTTTTTGATCCTGGCAACATCGGTGCGCATGTTCCTCTATGTGCTTTCCAATAATATTCCGGCAACGCTTGCGGCCATATGCGGTGGGCTGGCGTGGTATAGTCTTCTTCGCCGGCGCTACGGCAGCGCCGGCGTGTTCTTGCTGTTTTCACTGTACAGCCATTCGCTTATTCCGTGGCTGTTTCTCGGAGGTATAGGGTTATATTGCGCCGGCAAGGCGCGACGGGCGGCGTTTTATCGCCTTACGGGGATATGCCTGGCCGGCGCCGCGCCGCTCGTTTACCATCAACTGCGTTATTTTCGGTTTATTCAGTATATCCGCGTGCCGGAAATGTTCATTTTTGAAATAGGGCTGCTCCAGACGTTCATCTTTTGCGTCGCGGTCATCGTTTTATGGAAGCGGCGGGCCGAATACCGGCTGCTTTATCTACTCGCGATGATGCTTGTGCCGTTCCTCATAACGCATTGGAACCGTTTCTTTTCCGGTTACGGACTGCTGCCTTTTTTAATGTTAGCCGGTATTTTTTTGGAACAGTGCCGGCGGCAATTAACTCCCGCCGCGCAGCGGCTGTTTCCCGCGGCGGCATTTTTGTTGTTGCACCTGGCTG
Source organism: Candidatus Omnitrophota bacterium (assembly GCA_023819605.1). Taxonomy (GTDB): domain Bacteria; phylum Omnitrophota; class Gorgyraeia; order B26-G9; family B26-G9; genus JAMWCB01. The sequence goes on along the minus strand of JAMWCB010000047.1, from coordinate 14,107 downwards.
CGCCGTCGATAATCGCGCTGCCCGACGCGGTGCGGGTGGAATGCTCCGGGTCATGGCTGGCTGAGCAGTGCGGCGTCGGCAAGCCGCTGGATGTCATCAAAAACAGGGGGCTGTTGTTTCAGGGGATTTTTCCGGAGCTGGCGCAGATTATTCTGAGCCGGACGCAGCCCGGCGAAATAATCGATGCGCCGTATCGCTATGTTGCCGGGATACTTTCCGTGCTTACCGGCCGACCTACGGCTTCAGCCATGCTGCAGGAAGTCCGGCCGTTTGCAAATTTCGACCGGCACCGCCACACCGCGCTCTATGTGGCGCTGCGGCAGGAGCCCGGCGGGGCGGAGCCGCCGGAGGTTGCGCACCTGCAGCAGCGTTATTCTTTCACGGTTTGTGAGCGCACACCTACGGCCGTTATTTTAAAAAATACGCAGCCGACCGCGCAGGTTACCCCGATTCCGGCGGTGATTCCAGCGAAAGTTTGTTTCGGGATTATCGGATGTTTGCTGGCATTGGTTATTTTGGAACATACCTTGCGGCGCCAGCCTGGCCGGCGCGATTCGCGCGCTGCTTAGGCCGCGTATTGCATCGCTCCTCGGAAAGCGAGCACAAACTGGCGAGTTTACCCTGCGAGCGAACGTAGATCGGTACGATGTGCGTAACCTGTCCGGTGGGCGGATGTGCAGGGAAAGCATTGCGCCGCAACGCCGGCCGCGTGCTCACCTTGTCGCCTTTGGTAGCCCCAACGGGATTTGAACCCGTGTTTTATGGCTGAGAACCATACGTCCTGGACCAGGCTAGACGATGGGGCCATCGCGAAAATTATAACATAGGCCGTTAAGAAGTCAATGGAAGAATTGCGCTATGTGCGGGATGCGTCATCGCGCGGCGGCGCATGGTTATGCGACAGCCAGTCGTCGACGCGCGCCAGAACCCGCGGGTCTTGCGTGTAGGCGTAGCCGCGGGTCGAGATGCCGTGGTGTTCGCCCAGGATATTTTCATCCACCAGCTTTTTGAGTGTTTTTTCGGTGGTGTCGATATTGATTCCGGTCCAGAGCGCGATGCTTTCCGCGGTGTCGATCGCCTGCGGATTTTCATGAAAAAATTTGATGATTTTAAAGGTGATCTGTGGGTTTAAAATTTTTTCCAAATCCATGTGTTTTTATCCGTCCTGAGTATTTTGTTTTTCCAACGCTTGACGACGCGGACAAAGGCGTCGACGACAATCGGGTCGAATTGCTCGCCGCTGAGTTTGACGATTTCCGAAACTGCCTGAGCTAAACTCATTTTCTTTCGATACGGGCGTTTGGAGAGCATGGCTTCGAAGGAATCGGCAACCGCTAAAATCCGCGCCCCCAAAGGGATGCTTTCTCCGCGCAAACCGCTGGGATAGCCGTTGCCGTCGTAGCGCTCATGATGATAGATGATGATCGGCAGCACATCCTTCATTTTTCCCCCGATCGGCCGGATGATTTCCGCTCCGATCAGCGGGTGTTCCCGGATAATCTGATAATCTTTGCCGGAGAGTTTTGTGGCTTTTTTTAAGATTTTCCGGGGCAGGCCGATTTGGCTGACATTATGCAGTATCGCGCCGTAGTAAAGGATGCGCATTTGGTCGGAGCCGAGTTTTAATTCCATGCCGATGGACATGGTTATATTGATGAATAAATTCGAGCGGCCGAAATTGTAATCTTCGCTGCTGAGCACCGAGGCAAGCGCGCGGATGCTGTTTAGGGTTAATTTTTCCTGTTCCTCATACAATTGTGCGTTTTTTATCGCGATAACCGCCTGCTCGGAGAAGGTCGTCAGAATTTCCTGATCGAAGATGCTGAACGCCTTGTTGTCCAAACGATGGGAAATGGTGATCGTGCCGATGACATTTTCTTCGGCAACCAGCGGCACGCAAAGGTACTGCGGCCGGATGACGGTTTGTCCTGTTTTGGCGACTCTACCGGGCAGGCCGGCGCCGAGTTTCAGCGGGGGCATGGTCGCGTTTTTATCGTTGAGGTCGACGACCGCGAAGGGATTGAGCATTTTTTTTTGGCCGTCGACGAGCATAATCACCGAGCGGCGGGCCCGCAGCACCTGCAGGCTCAAGCGGGCGATCCGCGGCAGCAATTGGTCAAGCTCCAGCGTCGAACTAATAATCCGGCCGATGGTGTGCACGGTGGACAGTGCGATTGTTTTCGGCCGGATTGTATCGTAGAGGCGGGTGAGTTCCTGCTCTTTTTGTACGGTTTCCAAGGTGCTGACGGAAAAGGCTTGAAACAGTTCCAGAATATTGGCCGGTATTTCCCGGGGACAGTCGCAAATTAAAAAGTAGCCGTAAATCTGTTCGCCGCGGGCGATCGGGAGGCCATAACTGTAGTTGTGTCCTTCGGCGGCCGCGATGGATTGTATATGATTGGTCTTGTGGGTTTCCGACAACAAATTATTTAATCGGTCTTCCGCGGTTGCCGGCAGGGAATTTGAAAAAAAGAAGCTATCGTTTTGTTGAATTTTGCGCAGCGGGCCGGTTGCTGCGGCAATCCAGGTGAAATCCTTGCCCAGGAACGGCGTGAATACTTCCAGTTGTTTTTTCCAGTTGGGATGCCCGATTAATTTTTTAAAAAGTTCTTCCTGATAGGTCTCTTTCATTTGGATTGAAGTTCCTGCGGCGCATTCCCGCCCTTTTTGATCAGCGCATTGATTGTTGCTTTGTCCTCTTCCCGCTGCCACCAGGAAAAACTGATCCCTAAGGTATATTCCGAAGGTTTATCTTCTTTTTTTATCCAGGCGATCCGTCCGAAGATACGGATAGTTTGGTCGTGGTGCGGCAAGCGTATGTCGATACCGACCGGCGCTTTATTGGGAATTTCCGCGCGCGTTTGTATGCAGATGCCGCCCATGCCGATGTTTCGCAGGGGAACTAACGTTTTTTCATGATGCGTCGACCACGTGCGCGGATCAAGCAGTTTAAAATTTACCAAAGCATCAGGTATCGTACTGCGCGCAGACATCCGTTTCTCCGGTATTGATTTTTTTTCCATACATCCTCTGCAGGTAATATAATGAGTACGTTCAGTCGCACAACTGACGCGATAAATAACTGCTGCTTGCCGGGCGCGGCAGACGCGCCGTTACAATGATGATGCGCACAAAAAAGTATCAACGGTTGCGATGGTTGTATAATAGTATAAAGAACAAATAACGTTTTGTCAAGAAAACCTGAAATTTACGCGTAGTCAACGGAGTAGACACGTGCAGCGGTTGGCGAAAATTTCCCGGTTTGGAGAATTTTTCGGATAGAAGAATCGCGAGTTATTTGTTATAATAACGTGCATTTGGTGTAAGCCCCGCCGGGAATCGTCCGCCGGCAGGCAAGGGGCAGCTCCGATAGGTTGTGGGTTTGTCTGCCTCCGGCACAAGAGGAGTGGCGCATGGTGAACGGTTTTTTTTACGCAATTGTGGCGCTGTTAGTTTTCCGGTATGGAGTGTGCCTGCTTGCCGACTGGCTGAATGTGCGCAGCGCGCGTCCGGATGTGCCGGCGGAGTTTATCGGTTATTATGATCAGCAGCGCTACGCACAGGCACAGCGGTATTTATGGGATCGCACCCGCTGGAGTAATATAGAGGAGACCGTTCATCTGACGGCGGTTCTGTTTTTTTTTGTTGCGGGAGGATTTCCCTGGGTCGATTCGTTCTGCCGCAGTTTCGGCTACGGACCGGTGCCCACCGGCCTTTTGTTTGTCGGTATACTGGCCGGGTTGCAGTATACGCTGACTTTGCCGTTCGAAGTGTATTCGACCTTCGGTATCGAGCAGCGGTATGGGTTTAATAAAACGAGCGTGCGGACATTTTTTGCGGATATGGCAAAGGGTATTGGATTGACGGTGGTTATCGGCGGTTGGATGCTCTGGGCTGTTTTATGGTTTTTTGAGCGGCGCGGCGCGGCGGCGTGGTTTGAATGTTGGATCGCCGTGACGGTGATTCAACTGCTTATTCTTTTTTTCGCGCCGGTGGTTATTTTGCCGCTGTTTAACAAATTTGTTCCTTTGCCGGACAGCGAGTTGCGCCGGGCGATTCACGCATACGCGGCGAGCCAGGGGTTTTCCCTGCAGGGGGTTTTTACTGTGGACGGTTCGCGCCGCACGACCAAAGCGAATGCTTTTTTTACCGGATTCGGCCGTTTCCGCCGGATCGCGCTCTATGATACGCTCATCGCCCGCCACAGCCCGGAAGAATTGGTCAGCGTGCTGGCCCATGAAATAGGGCATTATAAAAAGCACCATGTCCTTAAAATGATTTTTGTGTCGCTGGCGACGACGGCGGTGATGTTTTATCTGCTCGGATTTTTTTTGCACAATCCCGCGTTGCATGCCGCCTTCGGCATGCCGCAGGTGTCGGTATACGCGGGGTTGGTTTTTTTTAGTGTTTTATTTGCTCCCGTGCAGTCGTTTCTGGGGGCGGCGACGAATGCGCTTTCCCGGCATCACGAATATGAGGCGGATCGCTTTGCCGCGTCGACGCAGGGGCAGCCGCAGGCATTGATCGCGGCTTTAAAAAAATTGAGCGTGGATAATTTGTCGAATTTGACACCGCACCCGTTCTATGTTCTTTTGCACGGTAGCCATCCGCCGGTATTGGCGCGGATTCGCGCGCTGGCCGAGACGGTCTCCCCGCGCCCGGAGGCGGCGCATACGTGACGGCTCGCTATGAAGGAAAATCATTCGAACCGGCCGGGATTAAATCCTGGCCGGAAGATGATCGGCCGCGGGAAAAGTTGCTGCGCCGCGGCGAGCATATGCTCAGCGACGCGGAATTGCTGGCCATTCTGCTGCGCACTGGCAGCCGCGGCAGGACGGCGGTGGATGTGGCGCGTGAAATTTTAGGGCGTTTCGGCACCTTCCGGAACATGTCTCAGACCGACGGGCGGCAATGGCGGAAGATAAAAGGTTTGGGCAATGCGAAACTGGCGCAGATTAAGGCGGCTTTGGAAATAGGCCGGCGGTTCCGCGAAATGGAAATCCGCCGCGACGGTGCGAAAATTTCCGGCGCCGAGGATGTCGTACGGATTTTTGCGCCGCGGTTGCGTGATTTAAAAAAGGAAGTTTTTCAGGCGATTTTCCTCGACGCCCGCAATCGCGTTATCGAATGGGTGGAAATATCGGAAGGCACGGTGAGCCAGGTTATTCCGATTATTCGCGAGATTCTGCACCGGGCATTGCAGTATTTTGCGGTTTCTTTGATTTGTCTGCACAATCATCCGTCGGGAAATGTCCAGCCCAGCCGGGAAGATGAAGCCTTTACCCGGAGTTTGTCCCAGGCGGCGGGCTTGCTGCAACTGCGGTTGCTCGACCATGTGATTATCGGCGGCGACCGCTTTTACAGTTTTGCGCAGCAGGGAACCATAGTTTGAGATAGCGTTTGGCAGCGGGTGTTTTTTTTGCTATACTATGCTCGATTCGCGCCGGCCGCCCGGGGACGGAATGAAAATTAGCACGAGGATGCGACGATGGAGCGGGAATCGGTTCTTGAAAAAAAAATTTATTACCATGATACCGATGCCGGCGGCGTCGTGTATTACGGTAATTATTTAAAACATTTGGAAGAGGCGCGCACGGAATATTGCTTTGAACGCGGCGTCGACAAGCGCGCGCTTGCCGCGGCGGGGATTCTTTTTGTGGTTGCGCATCTGGATATCGAGTATCGCGCGCCGGCGCGCTATTTGGATGTCGTGCAGGTCCGCACGACGGTGCAAAAGCTCGGCCGCTCGGCCGTGGTATTTTTGCAGACGGTCCGCCGGGGAACGGTTGTGCTGGTTGAGGCCAAGGTTACCGCGGTTTGTGTCGGCGCTGATTTTAGAGCGCGGGCGCTGCCGCCGCAGATCCGCGCGGCATTCGGGGAGACGGCGCATGCATAATTTTCAATCGGATAATTCGTCATCTGCGTATGGAAGGGCTTCGCCGTTTCCGCCGGTGATCCGGGCGTTAATTGCGGCGAATGTGGCGGTATTTGTGCTGTTTAATTTATTTCCGCGCGGACAGGAAACGTTATTTTTTTACTTTGGCCTCGTGCCGCATTTTGTGATTGCCAAACGCATGTTCTGGCAGCCGTTGACCTATTTATTTGTGCACAGCGGCGTTCTTCATCTGGTGATTAATATGTTGATGCTCTGGATGTTCGGCAGCGTGCTCGAAAATGTCTGGGGGCCCCGGCGTTTTCTGGGCTATTATTTTTTCTGCGGAATCGGCGCCGCGCTGTTCAGTATGCTGCTATCCTACAATTTATGGACGGTGGGCGCATCCGGGGCGATTTTCGGCTTGCTCGTCGCGTACGCGGTGTTGTTTCCGGACACGGTTATTTTGATTTTTTTTCTCTTCCCGATGAAAATGCGGCACGCGGTTTGGGTTTTGATCGGCATCAATTTGCTCAGCGCGATTTCCGATCAAAATAATATCGCCTATTTAGCTCATTTGGGAGGAGGGTTGGTCGGGTTTCTCTACCTGCGGTATGAAAATTTGCGCCGGTGGCTGCATGCGTTAAGCCCCGCGGTTCAGTTCGGCGCCTACCAAAAACGCCGTCAGCAGAAACAACAGCTGGAATTGAATAATTTAGACCGGGATGTCGATCGTATTTTGGATAAAATTTCCGCCCATGGCATCAATAGTTTGACGAAGGAAGAGCGGCGCATCCTGGAACGGAAAAGCCGATATTCTTAAGAGTCCGGGCATCCGCAGGGGAAAGGATGCCGGATATCCCGGTGACCGGGGGAGTTTTAGGGTGGGCAATACCGTTGCGTTGGTCGACGACGAGTTGATGATCGTTAAAATTTTGAGCCTGCGTTTGGAGCGTTTGGGGTATCATGTCGTTTCGGCGCATGATGGAAAGGCCGCGTTGGAGATGATCCGCGGGCAGCGGCCGGATGTCGTACTGCTCGATGTGCGTTTGCCGCTGCTGGATGGAACGGAAGTGTGCCGGCAGCTTAAAAACGATCAATCCCTGCGGCGTATCCCGGTTATTTTGTTCAGCGCTGCCGAAGATGAGGAAAACCGTCAAATGATGCGCGAATACGGCGCGGATGATTTTATCAGCAAACCTTTTGAAACGGAAGATTTGTTGCAAAAAATTAGTCGATATGCCCAGCCGGACACTGCGGTCAACTAAGCGGCCTTCGCCGGCGGTCGGCTGGTTATCGTCCGCGGAAATTGGCAGTTTTCGGCGGGTGGTATACGCGTATGTTCGACGCAATCGCCGTATCCTTCCCTGGCGGCAGACCGGCAATCCCTACCATATTCTCATTTCGGAAATCATGCTGCAACAAACGCAGGTAGGCCGGGTGGTTGAGAAGTACGGAGCTTTTATCGCGCGTTTTCCCGATATCCGGTCTCTCGCCGCTGCGACGTTATCGGACATTTTTTCCGTTTGGCATGGATTAGGATATAATCGCCGGGCGTTGTTATTAAAAAAAATGGCTGCAGAGCTGCTGCGCCAGAAGGGAAAAATTCCGCGGGATCCCGTGCAGTTGGAGCAATTGCCGGGGATCGGGCCGTATACGGCCCGGGCGATAGCCGCGTTTGCGTTTAACCAGCCGGTAATTGTTATTGAGACAAACATTCGTTCGGTGTTTTTACATCATTTTTTCCCCGGCAAAACCATGGTGCATGACCGGGAGATCCTTCCGCTGATTGAACAGACTCTGGATCGGTTATGTCCGCGCCGCTGGTATGCGGCGTTAATGGATTATGGCGCGATGTTAAAGACTCTTTTCCCCAATCCTTCCCGCCGCAGCGCTCATTACGCCCGCCAGAGCCCTTTTGCCGGTTCACAGCGCCAATTGCGTGGGAAAATTATGAAGGCGCTGATTGGGCGGCCGCGCTTACGGAAACAGTATTTGTATCGTTCAGTCGGCGCTGAGCCGGAACGCATTGATCGGTGCCTGCGCGATTTATGCCGGGAAGGATTAGTGCAGGCGAATGGTGCTTGGGTGCAATTATAATGCACCCCGTTTTCACGCAGGCCCGCGGAAGATAGTACTACCGGCCGACGGCCGCTTGTGCTATAATAAATGCTCACCCGGGTGGCCGTCCCGCCGCGAACGCGGCCGGATGGAGCGTGCCGTAAACGCGCGCGCGGAAAAAGATTCCCGCGCGGCGGGAGCGAAAGAGCGGAGATGATTAATAATTCTTTAATCGTTAAATTTTTCGAGTGCGCGAGCATCCAGCGATGGAACGATCACGTGCGGCCGGTGGAGTTTACCGAGTTGGATAAACAGGCGCATAAGATGATTATCGCCTATGTGATCGCGAAATTCGAAGAGCAACGCGGCAATTGCGTCGAATGGATCGATCTTATCGAGGGCGCGATGTTCGAATTGCTGCAGCGCAGCGTGCTGACGGATATCAAATCGCCGGTGTTCCATCAGATGATGCGCGACAATAAGGCGAATTTGGATACTCATGTTATCGAGCAGCTGCGGCAGGAATGCGATTTGGACAGCCGGCGCGGCGATAGCCTGGCGGCTAATCTGGAGCAGTATCTGCGCGACGAGGAGTATGCCAGCCGGGAAAAAAGTATCTTGAAGGCGGCGCATTACCTCGCGACGAATTGGGAGTTCAAAATCATTTATCACGTCAGTCCGTTTGTCTACGGCATTGAAAAAACCAAGGAGATGATCGAAAATCAGATTGAGGATCATTATAATCTTGCCGGCGTGCAGGAGATTATGCTGCATAAAAAATTATACGGGTTCATCGATTTGTGCGGACAATTGCGTTTTCAGACGCGTTGGGCGCAGTCGCCGCGCATTCCGAAAACGTCGGTGCTTGGGCATATGCTCCTGGTTTCCCTGATGGGTTATTTGTGTTCGCGGGAAATCGGCGCGTGTCGCAAGCGTTTGTACAACAATTTTTTCAGCGCCCTGTTCCACGATTTGCCGGAAGTGTTGACGCGCGATATCGTTTCGCCGGTCAAAGATTCGGTGCCGCAGCTCAAGCAATGGTTAAGCGGCTACGAGCGCCGGCAGGTGGAAGAACGCATCCTGCCGCTGCTGCCGGAGGCCTGGCATGAGGAAATACGTTATTTTGTAATTGAGGAGTTCGAAAATAAGATTCGCGAATTCGGGCAGACGCGGACCGTCGGCGAGATCACCCCGGAGTATAACCGCGATGAGAATTCACCGCGCGACGGCGCCATGCTCAAGGCTTGCGATAAGCTGGCGGCGTATATTGAGGCTTTGATGTCCATCGATCATGGCATCAGCTCCCCGCATTTGCGGGACGCGGTACAAAATATCGGTCAGTGGCTGGAACAGCAGCCCGTAATCAACCGGATCGATTTTCGCGGCCTGGGGTGTTATTTCCAGGAGCGTTATCCGGGGCGTACGACGTGACGGTCGGCGATGAAAACGATACTGTATTATTTTACGGGCAGCGGCAATTCTCTGGCGGTTGCCCGCCGCTTGGCGCAGGGTATCGGCGCGGCGCAACTGATTCCGGTGTCGTGCGTCGTAGCGGCGCCGGCGGTCGTCGCTGATGCCGATCGCATCGGCATCGTTTTCCCGGTATACATGTTCGGTCTGCCGTTGATTATCGCGCGGTTTCTGCGGCAGATACGCGGTGCGCCGGACCGGTATGTTTTTGCGGTTGCCACCTACGGCGGCTTTGCGGGCAGCGCCTTGCGGCAGGCCGCGGAAATTTTGCGCGCGCGCGGCGGGAAACTTTCCGCGGCTTTTCAGGTGCGCATGCCGGACAATTATACGCCGTTTTTTAAGCCGAAACCGGCCGCCCGCCGGCAGAGAATATTTGCCGCGGCGGATGTGCGGGTTGGCCGGATCGCGCGCGCGGTGGTTGCCGGCGCGGTGAATCGCGATGGGCAAAGCTGGTTTATATCGGGGATTGCCGCCGTGATCCATCGCGTCTGTTCGCCGCATATTCCAGCGATGGATCGACACTTCCGGGCCACGGCGGCTTGCACCGGTTGCGGCGCCTGCGCTTTGGTCTGCCCGGTGGGAAATGTCGGGCGCACCGATGATGGCCGGCCGGTGTGGCGTCACCACTGCGAGCAATGTTTAGCCTGCCTGCATTGGTGCCCGGTTGCGGCGATCGAGTGGGGCAGCTTGACACGCGGGAAACGCCGCTATCATCATCCGGAAATTACCCTGCGGGATATGGTCGAAGCGGTGGCGCCGCTGTAACAATGGGTAGGGGGCGATGTGGTGGATTTTTTAATGAACAGTGAGGCGGCTTCCGTACCGAGGTGCGGCGGTTTGCCTGCGTGCACAGACCGCTGAATGCGGTGGAATGAGCGAGGTGTTGTGTGGTGACGAATGCGATGAAAACGATAAAAAATCGGACTGACGCCGGAGGCGAATCTCTCGCGCGTGCCGGCGTGCTGACGCGAAATCGGCGTTTGCGGATTATCGTTCCCGGGTATCCGGCGTTTAATATTTACTCGACGGTGGCAAAACGCACGACGGCGCTGGGGCCGGTATCCGTGGCGACCGTCGTCAACAAGATGGACGGCTGGGATGCGGAAGTCGTCGATGAAAATAATACCGGATTTTACGGCCCGCGCCTGCCGGACGGACGGGTTGACCATGAAGCGATTCAGAATCAGCGCCCCGCGGATATAATCGGGGTGTACGGTGGGCTGACCAGTACGGTGCCGCGCTTATATGAGATTGTTAAATTTTATAAACAGAAGGATCTTCCGGTAATTGCCGGCGGCCAGCATTTTGTCTCGGAAAATATCGCGGAAGCGTTGAAAATGGGTATCGATTACGTTGTGCTCAATGAAGGTGAAGGAACGGTGAAAGAATTGCTGCGGGCGCTGGAGACGAATGCGTCGGTGGCGGATATCCGGGGGATCGCCTACCGTGGCGCAAACGGGGAAATGATAACCACGCCGGCGCGCGAACCGATCGAAGATTTCGACATGCTGCCCTATCCGGATTTTTCGTTGGTGCGTTACGCGAAGCTTAATTATTATCCGGTCGGCCGCGTGCGCGGCTGCGGTATGGATTGTGAATTTTGCACGGTGCGCGGTAAGCCGCGCAATGCCACACCGGAACGTCTTTTGGAGAATATTCGTTATTTGGTGGAAACGCGTGACGCGCGTCATTTTTTCATTGTCGATGATTTATTCGGGCAATACCGCGATGAAACCGTGCGTTTTTGCGGAATGCTGCGGGAATATCAGGAACAAATCGGCCGCAGTATTGATATTACGGTGCAAATACGCTTAGATAAGGCAAAGGATACGGAGTTACTCAAGGCGATGCGCCAGGCAAGCATTACGACCGTCTGTATCGGGTTTGAATCGCCGATTGAGGAAGAGCTAAAAGCGATGAATAAGCGCGTGCGTCCGCAGGAAATGATTGAATTAGCTCGGACATACCACCGGTTCGGATTCCTCGTGCATGGCATGTTCATTTTCGGCTATCCGCTAAAAGAACCCGTATCGGCCGTGAATCTTTCTGTGGGCGAGCGCGTGCGCCGCTTTAAGCGTTTTTTTCGAGAGGCGAAAATTGATACCGTGCAGGTGCTCTTGCCCGTGCCGCTGCCGGGCACGGAGTTGCGCCAGCGCCTGCAGGCGAAAAACCGTATTTATCCGCTGCAGGATATCGGCTGGGAATATTACGACGGCAATTTTCCGCTCTTTGAGCCGGATGCGCCGCTGACCGCCCAGGAACTCCAGAAAGCGATTCGGAAGATTATGGGTGAATTTTATCGTTTCCGTTCGATGTTTTTTATCGGCTTGCATATTTTTTCATTTCCGGCGTTGGTTTTTTCTTTTAACGATTGGCGCGCCGGCTGGAATAAGTGGTACCGGCCCTGGCGCAATAATATCGTCCGGTTTTTGGGATGGGTTGTGATTAAGGGATGGACTACCGAATTTAAAAAAGGCGTTTTTTCGGATAAACTGCACCAGGCGCAGGATCGTTTGTCTTCCCGAAACGCCCGATGAGCGGACGCGTTCTATCGGCCGCTCACTCGCGTATTCAGCAGTTTTCTGTCGGGAACGAGCCGTTGCAACGAACGTCGTATCCTCTCTGTTGCCGATGCAATACGCTGCGTAGAGTGTCGGAAGCGTGGTGTCCATGGCCAAGGTGAAAAAAAAATCCCAAATACTGCGGGCAGCGCTTTTTTACTGCAGTGTCTGCATTTTTTGTGCCGGTCTGCCGTTTATCCTGGCGTATGCGCTGGGGTATTATTTCGATACGCGCGCGTTTCGGTTTATCCGGACCGGGATTGTTGCGCTGAAATCATTTCCGGACGGCGCCGATGTGTATTTAAACGGCCGCCGCCTGGAAGACAAAACGCCGCTAACGCTCAATGAGTTGTTGCCGGGGAGTTATTCTGTCCGGGTGGAATTGCCGGGCTATGTTCCTTGGGAGGCCGTGATTACTCTTGATTCCGGCAAGGTAGAGCGTTACGAAAAAATTATTTTATTTCCCGCGCGTCCGGATATCAGCCATCTGAATAAGGCGCCGGTCACGGCGTTTTATTTGGATTCCGACCGGGGCGTGTTGTATTACTTTCACCCCGGCCCGGACGGCGGCCTATACCGTTCCCAAGCCGACGGCAGTAATTTTGAAAAGGCCGGCGTTCTGCCGGATATGCAGCCGCGGCCGCTCGGCTACCGGCTTTCCCCGGAGCGAAAGCGCGTTGCCTATTTTAACCGTTCCCAGATCATCGTCAGCGCGCTTGCCGAAAAGCCGGCCCGGGAATCCGGTAACAGCCCGCTGCCGTTGGCCTGGACGCTTAGAAAACGGCGCCTGCTGGATATATTCTGGTTTTCCAACGCCCAATACCTGGTGTTGTTGACCAGCGAGGATATTGCCGTCCTGGAGCTGCGGCCGCAGGCGGAGCCGGTTTCCTTGGTGGCCTTGAACAAGCCGGAAGCGGACGCGTTTTACGATGCGCACAGCGATACGTTGTACTTTCAGGACGCGCAACGCGCTCCCGACGGCCGGATGTATGAAAACGTATACCAACTGCGCCTGAACCCCAAGCATTTTGATGATATGGTGAGTAAAATACTGAGGCCGGCCAGTGAAGACAATAACGAAAACTGATATTATTACGCGGACGCTGGAAATTTTGCCCGGAGCGTGTTCCTGGCTGATACTCTGCGCCGCCGTTGGCTTGGCGTTTTTTCAGCCGATCGTCTGTGCGGTACTGATTATCACCTTTGATTTTTACTGGATAATTCGTACCGCCTATTTGACCATCCTCTTGGTGCTTGCCCGGCGGGAGTTGCTTCGGCATAAAGACAAAAATTGGCTGCGCGCCTGTGAACGTCTTCCCGCGCGATACGGTTGGCGTAATAAGTATCAGGTGGTTCTTTTTCCCGTCTATCGGGAAGGTCTGGAAATCATGCGTGCTTCGCTGGCTTCCATCCGCGATGCGCAGTATCCGAAAGATAAGATTATCGTTATCCTGTCCTTTGAAGAACGCTACGCGCCGGCAAAGGCGCATGCCATGGCGCTGGAGGAGGAATTCGCGCAATCGTTCGGCGGCTATCGCACAACGTTTCATCCGGTGGGCCTACCGGGAGAATCTCCGACGAAGGGGGCGAATGCCACCTGGGGAGCGCGGTTCGCCAAAGAGTTCCTATCGGAGCTGGGTGTCCGCTGCGATGATGTGGTCATTTCCTGTTTTGACGCCGATACCTGCGTTGAAAAGCAATACTTGGGCTGCCTGATGTACCATTTCCTAACGGCGGATAAGCCGCACCAAACCAGTTATCAGCCGATTCCGGTTTACAATAACAATATCTGGCACGCGCCGTCCTTCGCGCGCCTGGTGGAAATCAGTTCTTCGTTTACGCAGTTGATGGAGAGCATGCGCGTGGAAAAGTTCGTGACGTTTTCCAGCCACAGTATGAGTTTTAAAACGCTGGTGGATATCGATTACTGGCCGAAGAATATGGTTTCCGATGACTCGGTGATTTATTGGAAAGCGTATCTTTTTTACAAAGGCGATTACCGGGTGATGCCGTTATATATCACCGTGTCCATGGACGCGGCGTTTTCTACCTCGCTGTGGAAGACGATCGTCCTGCAGTATAAACAAAAAAGACGTTGGGCGTGGGGAATCGAAAATTTCCCCTATGTCGTCAGCCGGTTCTT
>JAMWCB010000174.1 GCA_023819605.1 Candidatus Omnitrophota bacterium | reverse complement strand
AGTCGGCTCGTCAGCGAAAATAAGCGGCGGCTCGTTCACCAACGCCCGGGCAATCGCCACCCGCTGCTGCTGGCCGCCGGAAAGCTGACGGGGCGTATGCCGCATCCGATCGCTTAAGCCCACGCCGCTGAGCGCCTGTTCCGCTCGCCGCCGCCCTTGGCGCACGCCGGCATAGATCAACGGCAACTCGGCATTTGCCAAAGCCGACATGCGCGGCAACAGATGGAATTGTTGAAAAACAAAACCGACCAGCTTATTTCGTACCACCGCCAGCTCCCGGTCGGACAAACCGGTCACGTCCTCGCCCCCGAAGCGGTATTCGCCGCTATCCGGACGGTCCAGTAAACCCAGCACGTGCATCAGCGTTGATTTGCCGGAACCCGAGGCGCCGATAATCGCGACAAACTCCCCCGGCGCGATCGCCAGAGATACGCCGCGCAGGGCTTCCACGTTTACGTCGCCAAGCCGGTAGGTCTTGCATACATTTTTCGTTTCGATGATCATAGCGGCGGTCCGCCGCGGCCGATCCGCCGCGTCGGCATTTTCGGCAGAAACGGATTCCGCCCGGCGGCCGACGGCAATTCAAATTTCTGATTCATCACCACCACCGTATCCTCCTCACTCACCCCCGCGGATATTTCCCACTGTTCCCCATCGGTTATCCCGGTTATCACCGCGCGTTTTACCGGTTGCGCCGCCCCCCGCTGTTTCAACCAGACATACTTTCCCTGCTTATCTTGCTGCACCGCTTCCAACGGAAGTAGCACAATGGAATCTTTCTCCGCGACAACGAACTCGATTGACGCGCTCATTCCGGAACGAAAAAATTCCGGCACACGCTCCGGGACGAGATCGACGCGGTATATGATCACGTTATTTACGACCTGCGATTCATAATAAATATGCTCCACCGTCGCGGCGAGTTTTTCATCCGGATAAGCGTCAAGAGACAACCGCGCGGCGCCATTGCGCAGTATCTTACCGATATCGGTTTCGTCAACCTGCGCCCGCACGATCAATTGGTCGGAAAGCACGATCACTGCCTCGGCCGTTGTCACGCTTTGCCCGGGTTGGATCATCGCGACAATCACTTGGCCATTCATCGGGGCTTTCAACGGAATCGGCTTATAAATCGTTTCCCAATACCGCCGCTGCTCTTCCCCTTGTTCGCTTGCCGCATCCAGGAGCGCCGCGCGTTCGGTGGAACTCATCCAGGCGACGATTTGACCGGCGGTTACCTGCTCTCCCTCGGTGACCATGACGCGTTCCACCCGGCCGCTCACCGGCGGTTTTATTTCCAGGCGGTTTTTCGGATAAACCGTGCCGCTCGCCGCAATGGTGACCGCCAGAGCCCCCCGCACGGGCCTAAATTCGCGCACCGCAGCCGTTGAGGAAGCGCTGTTTCGCATGCTCACCAGGACCGCGCCGACACCACACAACGCCATAATACCGAGGGTAAAAAAAACTTTCCGCCGCTTTTTCATACGTACTAAAGCCTCCGCTTAATCCATCGGCACGGTATCCGCCGCGGCCGGTGTGGCCGCGGCTTGCACCCACGCCGCCTCGGCCAGCAGCATACTAGCCCGCGCACTCAAATAAACGCGTTTGGCGCCGACCAAATTATCTTCGATGATCGTCCAGCTATCAAAATTGATAAATCCCGTGGAATACTGCGCCGCGGCGATTTCCGCGCGCTTTGCCGCCGCAGCCAAAGCCTTCCGTTGAACGGCTTCGGCTTGCAGGGCGTCCTGTACGCGGGCCCACGCCTGCGCTAATTCCGCTCGTACACGCTCATGCGCGCTCAGTTCCCGGGCCTGCGCTTGCCGGTAGAGTGCCCGTGCCTGAACAACCTGCGCCTGCCGCAAGCCGCCTTCGAAAAGCGGCAGGCTAACCCGCACTCCCGCCGTCCATTGCTCATCGCGCGGCGGCCACGCCGTCCCAACCTTGTCGACCGCCAAAGAACCGGCGATCTGTGGCGCGCGATCTCCGCTGGCTGATTTTAGATTAAACGCTGCGGCATTTTTTTCCGCTGCCGCCTGCAGGAGCGACGGATTATCTTTAATCAGCTTCTCAAAATCGGGCGTTTGACGCACATTTTCGCTGACCGCAAATTCACCGCTTACCGAAAAGGGGTTAAAATCCCCGCGCCCCATCTCTTTCGACAATTGCCGCTGCGCGACGTCCACCTCGCGGCGGGCTTGATCTTGTTCAAATTCAGCCTGGGCCACATTAGCCTGCGCGGTCAACAAAGCCCCTTCATGTTCAAGGCCGGACCGATAGCGGAGCGCAATCAACTCGAGATTCTCCCGCCGGATAGAAACAATTTCCGCGGATACTTTAACAAATTCTTGCGCTTTCAACAGATTGATGAACGCCGTGCGCAGGTTCAGGCGCACGGTCGTCGACGTAAAACGGTAGCCGGCTCGGGCGGCGCGAGTAGTCTCACGGGCCGTATACACGGCATTGATCTTTTTAAATCCGTCGAAGAGGACCTGCTGAATTCCCAAACCATAAGAATATTCGTCGGTTCCCTCATCGCCGGAAATGCCGTCGAATGCATCGCCGGAACGACGAAAACCCGCATTGCCCGTGAGCTGCGGCCAGAGCGCGCTGCCGGCAATTGTTTCACCGGCCGCGGTCGCGGTCAAACCTTCCCGCGCGGCGATAAGATCCGAATTGTTTTTCGCCGCTTCCTTGATACAATCCGGCCAGGTGAGAACTTCGCCGGCCTGAACGGCCTGCCCAAGAAAAAAAAACAAGACTGCCCCTCCGGTGATTATTTTGGACGCACGCACGGCACCCGCCTCCTTCGTCCCGCGGTGCGCGAAACCGCCTTTTTAAGACGCGTGACATGTTCTTCGAAAAAATGTAAAAATTCAGGATAAGATCTGTTTGTTTTCCAAGAAAATTCTAAAATAAATTATGGAAAAATCGGCAACAACAAAAGACAACAGAATATAAACGAAAAATATAAAACTTTGAACATTTTACGAGAGAAATTGTGTGTGCAAAATTAACTGCAGATCACACAAAAATCGATTAATAAAATAGTTGTAGAAAATGGTGGTTTCTCGTGGAAAACGAAAACAAAAGGAAATTTCTAAGCCAACACCGGAGCTACCAAAGCGGTGAGTGATTGGTTTTTTTTTTTTGC
>JAMWCB010000046.1 GCA_023819605.1 Candidatus Omnitrophota bacterium | reverse complement strand
AATCCGATCCATACCCTGGTGATCCGTTTCGCTGAACGTCAACCCGACGCCTCCCAACGAAAACCGCCGCACCGACTCGATGGTTGAAACCATTTTTTCCCGGCTCAGATCGGCGCCGCACGCCTTGATCGCTTCCACCAAAAACCTGCCGACCATATATCCTTCCAAAGTGATAAAATCCTCTTTGCGATCCGGCGCGTATTTTGCCAAAACTGCGCCATACTCGCGCACTAAACCAACGGATGTATCCCACGGAAAGGGGACTACCTGGGAAATAAACACCCCGTCTCCGGCCGAGCCTAACGCGCTGCGCAGCGCTTCGCTGCCGACAAACGAAATATTGCAAAAGAGCACTTTATCCATACCGCCGGATTTCGCCTGCTTGATAAATTCCGCGCAGGGAGCATACGCGCCGATCATAATCACCGCTTCCGGATTGGCGGCATTGATTTTAGCCAATCCTTCAGCAACATTCGTCGTATTGCGTTCATACGTGCCTTCGGCGACCAAACTCAACCCTCGCCGGTCCAGCGCGCGCTGCACGCCCTGCAATCCCGCCTGCCCATAGGCGTCGTTTTGATAAAAACAGGCAATCGACATGATCTGGCGATCGCCGATCAAATGCACGACCAACCCTTCGGTTTCGTCGTAATAGCTGCCGCGGACGTTGAATACATATTTTTTTATGGGGTTGCTTAAAAATTCCGCGCCGGTGAATGCGCCGATGAACGGCACTTTGTTTTCTTCCGCAATCGGAACCGCCTCCACGGATGTCGGGGTGCCGACATAGCCGGCAAGCACAAACGCTTCCTGAACTAATTTTTTCGTATTTTCCGCGCAGCGTGCCGGTTCATAACCGTCATCATAACTGACCAAACGAATTTTCCGGCCGTTAACGCCGCCTTGCTCATTGACCGCGTCGAAGCAAATCTTCATGCCGGCCTGCATCCCCAACCCTAATTCTTTCGCCGGGCCGTCAAGCGCCGCGGATTGGCCGATAACAATCTCCGCAGCCGTCACGCCGACCTCCGCCTGCGCGCCCGCCGTTGCGGCCGCCACAAACAAAACACTTACTATGCCTATGCCCCATTTTTTCACGCTGACACCTCCCGATTCAGTATTTAAGGTACCGAAACAAAAGACCAGCCAACGTAACGAACGATTATCCGTCTATTCCCCCCTTCTTTTTCGCACGTCGGGAACCATGAAACTTTCGCGGGCTTAAGCCCGCGGTTTCTGAAGGAATCCCGCTCCTTTAATTTCATTTTAGCAATAAGCGCTTCCGGCGTCAACAAACAAAAAAGCCCCGGGACGATACATCTCCGCCCGAGGCTTCTCCGCAATCAATCATTCAGCGCGTCAGCAAACGAGCCTTCATGCGCGCCGCCTGAAAAAAATCTTTCGTAAATTTTTTTGCCAAGACATGATCGTACGGCTTACAAGAAAAAACGTTAATATACGCCGTTTTCCACGCCTCGGAAAAATGCCCAGTAATCGAACTGGTCTCGATCAATTGCACCAGCGAATATCCTTTCGTATATTCTTCATTTTCCCCGAAATAGGGGATCAATGTTTTTCCGTATTTTTTCATTTCGATCAGGCCGCACAATGTATCGACGTATTCTTGCAATTTTTTCTTTGAAGATAACACGTCCAGATTGCAGCCATACAAATCCATGACCAGTTCAAACCCGTATGTTTTCTTCGTGGGAGCCTTGCTCATTCCAGTACCTCCTTAATGTAGTTAGGCAGTGCGAAACAGGCAAAATGCATTTCCGGATTATAATATTTTGTCTGTAACCGCAAGGCGTCATAGCGTTTATTTAAGGTAGGAAACGCCACATCCAGCGGCGTCCGCCCCTTGGCGGAAACCAGAAAATTAAAAAACCCTCCCACATACGTCGGGATCGCTGCAACCATCGGCAAAACTTCCGAAAAAACGTCCGTGAGAATCCGAAAACTGTCCCGGATCTCCAGCGGCTGGAGAAACGAGGACCCGGTTTGACGGACCATGATACCGTCTTTGCGCAAAATCCGATAAATATCCGCATAAAAAGCCCGGGAGAACAACACCTGGGCCGGGCCGACCGGATCAGTCGAATCGACGATAACCAAATCGAACAACTGCTGCGTCTGTCGCACATACTTGGCGCCGTCCTCGATCAACAACTCCACCCGTTTATCGGAAAATGCGTCCTGACAAATCGAACGCAAGTGTTTTTTAGCGACGTCAATAACCGCGCCATCGATCTCCACCAGAACGACTTTTTTTAACGAACGGTATTTCAACAATTCACGCAGCACACCGCCGTCGCCGGCGCCGATGACCAACGCCGCTTCCGGCTTGGGATGCGACAACATAAACGGGTGAGTGAGCATCTCGTGATAAATGAACTCGTCTTTTTGCGTAGTCTGTACAACGCCGTCCAGCACTAAGACTTTGCCAAACCGCGCCGTATCGTAAATTTTCAAATCCTGAAATGCCGACGTTTCCGCATGCACCAGGGAACCTTCATAGGTCATTTTAACGTCGGAAAAAAGATCTTCGCGGAAAAACATCAGAATATCCCCCGTTTTAAATCGACAACCTGCACTTTTTCCGTTTGAAAACCTTTTTTCAGCGCCGGCAGGGCTTGATATGGGTCAACGGTGCCGCAGACAAAAATATCGATTGCCGCGTAATTATATTCCGGCCAGGAGTGGATGCTGAAATGCGATTCGGAAATAATGGCCATGCCGGAAACCCCTCCGTAGGGTGTAAACTTATGCATATCCATGCGCAGCAGTGTGGCGCCGCAGGCTTTAATCGCGTCGCGAAATGTTTTTTTTATTTTGGGAATAGAATTGATGTTTTTCGCTTCCCAGAATTCCAAAATAAGGTGGGTACCCGCATATTTCATATGCCCATTCGAACAACAGTATTCTTTGGCCATTTATCACCTCCTTTTAGTCTCACCCCCATAACGTGCCGGCGTAGGCAAGCAATGTTTCCCGTTTCCGCCGCAATTATCCACCCAGTATGTAAACAATCGGCATTCGTCGTCGATACTCAAAATACCTTATTAAAAACAGTTTGCAATTCTAATAAAAATTTAACACTCTGTCAATATTTTTTTCCAAACGGCATATGTCCGACGGTTAAATATTCACCCGCCGCGCCGGCACCGTACATCATGTTGATCCGCGGCCGCCGCCGGGCTGTACTGACGCCGGCTCAATTTACCGCTGAAAACTATCCGTAGTTTAATCGCGACGCAGCCCCTGCCATTGATACGGTTCATCGGCCGCCGGTTCATGCCCCCCGGTC
This sequence comes from Candidatus Omnitrophota bacterium, assembly GCA_023819605.1. Taxonomy (GTDB): domain Bacteria; phylum Omnitrophota; class Gorgyraeia; order B26-G9; family B26-G9; genus JAMWCB01. The sequence continues at coordinate 13,365 of JAMWCB010000046.1, read as the reverse complement.
AGATGCTCATCCAGCGTCGAAAGATCCGCTGCAGCGGGCCGGCCGTCTCCGCCGCGATTCAATATATGCATCCCTTCCGAATACCCGGGGCCGAGCAATTTTTCAGCCAACGAGCGAAACGCGTCGATCATCCGCACGGACGGCATATCCGACAGCGGCGCCGCCGGATCAGCCGTCGTTGCCGGCTGATCGGAGCTTTTCCGATCGCCGGCAGATATCTGCCGGCGCCACTGAGCATCCCGGCGAACCTGTTCCCAGGAATCATATCCCTGCCGTTCTTCATAAATAACGCGATTTTCCTGCGGCTGCGCGCACGCCGTACTGCCGTTTACCAACACGCCGGAAACCGCCAACGCGACCAATTTTCTCTGCATGAAAAAATTATACCATATACCGTTCAAAACAGCGGCAGAAATTTTCAGGCGTTTACCCCGGCGGCTGCTCAAATTGCCGCTGCAATTTCAACTGCCGCTCCGCCGCCGCCAGCGCCTGCACAATTTCCTCAATATCTCCTTCCAAAATCGATTCGATCCGGTACAGCGTCAAGGCGATCCGATGGTCGGTGACCCGGCGGTCGGGGAAATTATACGTGCGGATCTTTTCACTGCGTTCTCCCGTGCCGATTTGCGTACGGCGGGCCTGGGTGATTTTCGATTCCTGTTCCCGCTGCGCAGTATCCAACAACCGCGCCCGCAACACTTTCATCGCTTTCGCCCGGTTCTTCAATTGCGACCGTTCGTCCTGACAGGTCACGACAATACCGGTCGGCAGATGCGTAATCCGCACCGCCGAATCCGTCGTGTTCACATGCTGTCCGCCGGCCCCCTGCGAACGATACACGTCGATTTTTAAATCCGGCGCCGCGATCTGCACATCGACCTCTTCGGCCTCCGGCAACACGGCCACCGTCGCGGTCGACGTATGAATGCGGCCGGACGCCTCCGTGCTCGGAACACGCTGCACGCGATGGACGCCGCTTTCATATTTAAACTTCCGATACGCGCCGCGACCTTCCACCGAAAAAATAATTTCCTTAAACCCGCCCAATTCGGTGGGATTGGAACCGAGCACTTCCACGGTAAAACCGGCAGTTTGCGCGTAATGCTGATACATCCGAAATAAATCCTGCGCAAACAGCGCCGCTTCTTCCCCGCCGGTGCCGGCGCGAATTTCGACGATGATATTCCTGTCGCCGGCCGGATCGGGTTCGATCAAAAACTCTTCCAGGCGGACGAGCAATTCCCGCTCGCGCGCCCGCAAATGCGCCCGTTCTTCGCCGGCCAACGCCAAAAAATCCGCTTCTTCCGCGCCGTCGGCCAGCAATTGTTCCAACCGCGCGGCTTCCTGCTGTATGCGGGTTAACTCGCGATACGCTTCCAGGCGCGCCAAAAGATCAGACCGCTCCTTGGCTAATTTCTGATAGCGGCGATAATCCTGCACGATCTCCGGATTACCCATATCAGTTTCCAGCTGTCGGAAGCGGTCTTCAAATTCCTGGAAACGGCGGATCAACAAATCATTGTTTTGCATACCGTTTCTTAAACCGTTCCACACGGCCGGCAGAATCGACCAATTTCTGTTTTCCGGTATAAAACGGATGGCAGCTGCTGCAAATTTCCACGCGGATATTCTGCTTGGTGCTGCGGGTTTTTATCGCTTCGCCGCAGGCGCAGGTGATTGTCGTTTCTTCGTATTTCGGATGAATCTTGTCTTTCATAATCCGGGCCTCCTCCCTTTCCCGCACGATGCGGCACAATCCGTACGGTGCGTGGTATTATGGTACGTTGAAATAAAAATTATACTATGTTTTTCCATTCCGGGCAAGGGTCAGCAAAAACTCGGGATTGGACTTGGTTTTCGCCAACTTCTCCGAAAGCAATTCCATGGCTTCAACACTGCTCAACTCATTAAGCGCCTTGCGCAGCGTCCAAATCAATTTCAATTCTTCCGGGTCGAGCAGCAATTCTTCCCGCCGCGTGTTCGACCGTTTAATATCAATGGCCGGGTAAATTCGACGCTGGAACAGATTCCGGTCGAGCTGCAATTCCATATTGCCCGTGCCTTTGAATTCCTCAAAAATAACTTCATCCATCCGGCTGCCGGTATCGACTAAGGCCGTGGCTAAAATCGTCAGCGATCCGCCCTCCTCGATGTTACGCGCCGCGCCGAAAAAGCGTTTCGGCTTTTGTAATGCCGTCGAATCGACGCCGCCGGAAAGAATTTTACCGGAATGCGGCACCACCGTATTGTACGCGCGCGCCAGACGGGTGATGCTGTCGAGCAAAATAACCACGTCGCGGCCGCATTCCACCAAACGCTTGGCTTTTTCCAAAACGACTTCCGCCACCTGCACATGCCGATCCGGCGGCTCGTCAAAGGTCGAACTGATCACTTCGCCCTTCACCGATCGCTGCATATCCGTCACTTCCTCCGGGCGTTCGTCGATCAACAGCACGATCAAAAAAACCTCTTCATTATTCGTGGTAATGCTGTTGGCGATTTTTTGCAGCAAAACCGTCTTACCGCTATACGGCGGCGCGACAATCAACCCGCGCTGCCCTTTGCCGATCGGCGTAAGCAAATCCATAATCCGCATGGAAACTTCTTCCGGAGCGGTTTCCAAAAGAAACCGTTTGCACGGATAAATGGGGGTAAGATTGTCGAACAGGATCTTATCTTTAGCCTTTTCCGGCGATTCGAAATTGACGACCTCCACCTTCAAAAGCGCAAAATAACGCTCGCCTTCTTTCGGCGAACGTATCTGGCCGCTGACCGTGTCCCCGGTGCGCAAATCAAATTTTCTGATTTGGCTGGGCGATATATAAATATCGTCCGGACAGGGCAGATAATTGTAATTCGGGCTGCGCAGAAAGCCGAAGCCGTCCGGCAAAACTTCCAGAATTCCCTCCCCGAATAAATTCCCGGCTTTTTCCGCCTGCGCCTGCAGGATTTTAAAAATCAAATCCTGTTTGCGCATACCGCCGGCGCCGGTAACCCCCATCTCGCGGGCCAACCGCATCAATTGCGAACCGGTCATTTGTTTGAGCAACCCGATATCGATATCGCCCTCTGCTTTCATCATGCCTGAATCCGTTTTGACGCCGCCCTTGCCCCGCGGCGCCGCGGGCGGCTGTTCGGCTCCGGCCGCCACACCCTGTACTTCCGGTTTATCCTGTTTCACACACTCCTCCTTCTCTGCATACTTCACAAAAAAAATAATACCAATCTATAGCAACGGCAGCCGCTCACGCCGAACAACCGCCGTGGAAAAACTCACGGCGAAGCGCCGGCGCGGCAGTGGCACACCTGTTTCCAGACGCGCCGCACGGACGCAACCAACTGCCGGCGGCTGCCGCGATTATCGATAATCATATCGGCATACTTTTTTTTCTTTGCATACGGCCACTGCCGGCGCAAACGCTCCCGCGCCTGCTGCGGCGTCCAGCCACGCCGGGCAGCCGCGCGCCGCACCTGCTGCGCCGGATCGCCGCGCATCAGCACAACACAATCAACTACCGCGGATAACCCCGCTTCAAGCAGCATCGCCGCGTCGATCACCACAACCGCGGCCCGCCGCCGGCGCAGGCGAGCCAAACGCTTCCGCACGGCGCCGGCCAGCCACGGATAGACAATCGCGCACAATCGCCGGTAGCGGCGTTGATTGCCGAATACGGCTGCGGCCAAACGCGCGCGGTCGATCCTGCCGTCGGCCCGCCGGATGCCGGTGCCGAACGCGCGCACCAGCGCGGCATAACAGGTTGACCCGCGAAAAAGAGCGCGATGGGCCATCGTATCCGCATCCAGGATAACGGCGCCCTGCTGCGCAAAAATTGCCGCAGCGGTCGTTTTTCCGCTTGCCAAACTGCCGGTCAGGCCGATCACCTTCATCGCCGCTGCCGCGCCCCGCTACGCCCGTTCCGGCGATTTTTGGCCGCACACACTGCGGTAGAGTCGTGCATAGGCACCGGCGGATTTTTCCCAAGAAAAATCCGCGCGCATACCCCGCTGCATGAGCGCCTTCCAACGCGCCGGCTGTCGATACACGCAGAGCGCGCGCTTGACCGCTTCCAGCAAGGCGCCGGACTGATAGGCGTCAAAGACAAAACCCGTTCCCTGCCCGCGAAACGGATCATAATCCTCGATCGTGTCCGCCAACCCGCCGGTGCTCCGGACAATGGGCAGCGTTCCGAAACGCAAACTGATTAATTGCCCCAATCCACACGGTTCGTAGCGGGACGGCATTAAAAATATATCGCTGCCGGCATAGACCTGCGCCGCTAACAGAGCGTCAAAACGCAAATGCACGGAAATATTGGAGAAACGCTCCGCCAGCGCCGTAAAATAACTATGGTACCCCGGCTCGCCGGTGCCGAGCAGGACAAATTGCACCGGTAAGCGGCAAATCGATTCCATAACCCGGCTTAAAATATCCAACCCTTTTTGATCCGCCAGCCGCGTAATCATCGCCACGAGCGGAACCGCCGCCGATACCGGCAACCCGCAGCGCTGCTGCAGCGCGTATTTATTGTCCAGCTTGCCGCGCAGGGTATCCGGCCCATACTGCCGCGCCAATGCGGGGTGCCGCTGCGGATCCCATTCCCGTGGACAGATGCCGTTGAGAATACCCGTCAGATCGTGCGCCCGCTGCCGCAGCACGCCCTCCAGCCCGCAGCCATAGTCAATCGTCTGTATTTCCCGCGCGTAGGTGGGGCTTACCGTAGTAAGCCTATCGGCAAACAACAGCCCGCCCTTGAGTAAATTTATTTGGCCGTAAAACTCCAGGCCGTCCAAGGAAAAAAACCGCTCATCCAGACCAAGCTTCGAAAATTCTGTAACCGGAAAAATTCCCTGATAGCCCAAATTATGAATCGTCAAAATAGTTTTGACCTTCCGAAAAAAAGAATCGTGCGCATAGCGTGTTTTCAGGTACAGCGGAATCAGCGCCGTCTGCCAATCATGGCAGTGGATCACCGCCGGCTGCAGCCGCAATTGACGCACTGTTTTCAGGACCTGCAGCGAGAAAAAAGCAAACCGGTCCAGATTATCGGGATAATCGCTGCCGTTCTCCTGATACAACCCCGCGCGGTCGAAATAATGGTTATGCTCAATCAAATAACAATCCACGCCGCGCGCCAGCGGCGTGCGGTACAGATGCGCCGCAATTTTTTCCCGGCGGCATTTGGCTGCCGCGATCTGCCGGTACAGCGGCAGAAAAACCGTGACCGGAATCCCCCGCCGGGCTAATACCGGCGGCAGCGTTCCGACGACATCGGCCAACCCGCCGGTTTTGGCTAAGGGCGCGGCTTCCGAAGCGCAAAACACCACGCGCCCCGCATCCGCCGCAGCGCGGCGGATACGCGGCCGCCGCTTTTTTTCCTGATTTCGGTTCATTGCATATCCCGCCAGTTTTCCCCGGATTTAATATTCACGACGATCGGAACCCGCAAACTCACCACCTGTTCCATAACCGCGCGCACCAGCGCCGCTGCCGCCGGCAATTCCGCGCGCGGCACTTCGAACACCAATTCATCATGCACCTGAAGCAGCAGGGCCGCGCCGCCGCAGCGCGGCAGCTGCCGGCTGACCTCGACCATCGCCGCTTTAATAATATCCGCGGCAGTTCCCTGAATCGGCGTATTCATCGCCACGCGTTCGGCAAACGCGCGCACCGCCGGGCTGGACGCATTGATTTCCGGAATCGCACGGCGCCGCTGCATCAGGGTCGTCACATAGCCGCGATCCCGCGCCTGAGCGACGCACGCAGCAAGATACCGCTTGACGCCGGCATAACGCAAAAAATAATTATCGATAAACCGTTGCGCTTGTTCCACCGGAATTCCTAAATCGCGCGCCAAACCGAACGCGCCCATGCCGTAAATGATCCCGAAATTAACCCGCTTGGCGCTGTCGCGCATCTGGCGGCTGACCGCCGCCTGCTCCACCCCGAAAATCAACGCGGCGGTATACGCGTGGATATCTTCACCCCGGATAAACGCTTCCGTTAACGCGTCGTCCGCGGACAAATGCGCCAGGACGCGCAACTCGATCTGCGAATAATCCGCGGATAACAAAACCGCCTGCGCATCCCGCGCGCGAAACGCGGCGCGGATTTTCCGGCCGGTTTCCGTGCGCACCGGAATATTCTGCAGATTCGGCGCACTGGAACTCAACCGCCCCGTCGCCGTAACCGCCTGATTAAACGTCGTATGAATCCGGCCGGTTTTCGCGCTCACCAACGCCAACAGCCCCTCGACGTACGTCGTTTTTAATTTCGCCAGCTCCCGATATTCCAGCAACAATGCCGGCAACGGATGTGCGGCCGCCAAACGCGTCAACACCTCCATATCCGTCGAGGGGCCGGTCTTGCCGCGTTTTACCACCGGCAGCTGTAGCCGCCCAAACAACACTTCGCTCAACTGGCGGGGTGAATTAAGGTTGAACGCACCGCCGGCCAACTCAAATATCGCGTGGCTGACTGCCGCCACTTTCTCGTCCAGCTCTGTTCCGACATTCCGGAGATAGTCCTGATCAATCGCCATACCGCGATATTCCATACCGGCAAGAATCGGCATCAACGGCATCTCTATTTTTTCAAACAAATCCCACGCTCCGGATTCCCGCAGTTGCCGCTCGAGCACGTGCCGGCAGTGCAACAACAACGGCACGGAATAATCCGGCGACTGCTGCCGGCACCACTCCTGAACCGACGCGCGGGACAACGCCGGCTGTTCCGGCAACAACAAATATCCGGCCAGCATCAAGTCAAAGAAAGGCCCCTCCGCTTCGATATGCAACTCCCGCCGCAAAAATAACAGCGCCGCCTTCAGATCATACCCTATTTTCAGCAATGGTCGATTCCGTAACAACGGCCCGATAAACTCTGCGAGGCAATCCGGGGAGAATCCGTCGGCGCTTGCCGGCGCATATTCGACGCCGGAACCGGCAGTAATAGCCAGCGCCGGCGTTCCCGCGCCGCTTAGCTGCAAGCCGCACCAATCGCCGGCGGCAACATCCGCGCACATCCGCCGGACGGCTTGCGCGTCCGCACAAACGGCCGCGTCCGCCGCCGGCCGCGGCGCCTCGCCTTTATCCGGCATCGATAGCTCTGCGGCCAACGAACGAAATTCCAGGGCGGTAAATAATTCCCGCAGCCGGCCGCACTCCGGCGAACCGATCCGTAAATCCTCCAGCGTTACCGCAAGCGGCACATCGTCGACCAGGGTCGCCAGTTCCTTGCTCATCCGGGCCAAATCAGCCGATGCGGCGACAAGCTCCCGCCGTTTTTTTTGCGGAATACGGTCAACCTGCGATAAAAGCGTTTCCAAAGAACCGAATTCCGCCAACAGCTCCACGGCGCTCTTCGCGCCGATGCCGGCAACCCCGGGGATATTATCCGAACCGTCGCCGACCAAGGCCAGATAATCGGCGATTTGCTCCGGGCCGACCCGATAGGCGGCGCGAACTGCCGCCGCGTCGATCGACGCGTCATTTTTTTGCGGATTATACACGTTCACATGGTCGCCTACTAATTGCAACATGTCTTTATCGCCGCTGACGATATACACGTCAAGCTGCGCGGCAAAACGGCGCGTCAACGTCGCGATAAGATCATCGGCTTCATAGCCGGAAAGTTCAAACTGCGCAATGCCGTACATCCCGAGGAGTTCCTTAACCGTGAGGAACTGTTCGCGCAAATCATCCGGCATCGGCTTGCGGTGCTGTTTATACGCGGCAAACTTTTCATGCCGCAGGGTCGGCCCTTTCGCGTCAAAACACACGGCCAGATAATCCGGCTGCCGCTCGTTGCGCAACTTATTCAACAAGACCAAAAATCCGTAAACCGCACCGGTCGGCCGGCCGCCGGAGGTGCTTAAGCCGCCCATGGCGTAATACGCACGATAACAATAGGCGTTGCCGTCGATAAGATAAAGTGATTTTCGCGTCTTCACTATTGATCGTTACCTATGCAGGCATCGCGTTATAGATGTTGGAGAAAGGCGTCGCACTTTGAAACTACGCGTGATTTTCACGACATTAATTACGCGATGAATACAACGGCAATCTATCACGGGAAAAATGCGGCTATAACACCTCTGTCCATAGAGCATGTTGATACGGCAAGTCGTGGCACCGCAAATACCGCGGGCGCCCCTGAGAAAATCGACGGAAATGAACGCGTGCCATATACCGTCACGACAATCTATACAGTTGCATTAATAATCGTTTTTATTGTACGCCATCCCAACCGAAAAGTACACTATTTTTTTAATTCGACGACGGATTCGACGACGTCCCCTTCTCGTTCCCGGAACTCGCCGACCGACACCATACTCGTTGCGACTTTTTCGCCGCTCGGCGCCAGAATGTGCGCTGTAATAAAAATCAATAGATTCCGTTTAACGCGTTCATCCGACTTATTCGTAAATAATTTCCCGAGCAGCGGCACTTTACCGAGAAACGGTACCGTATGCGTTGCTGTCTTCAATGTTTCCCGCATCAGGCCGCCCATGACCACCGTATCATTGTTATTGACCACAATGCTCGCCGTCGCGCTGCGCACACTGAAAAACGGCTGTAGATACCGCTGTGCTCCCGCCGTCCCCGAACCATAATCCTGAAATTTATCGAATTCGCTGACTTCCGGCACCAACGTTAAATTAATCGTTTTGCCGTCCGCGCCGACATTGGGCAGAACTTTGAGAATAATGCCGATATCGCGGGTCGTGAACTCGTCCGGCACCGGAAATGAGGCGGTCGTCGACGTATTGTTCGGCCCGGCGATGGAAACAATTTCCAATTTATATTTCGTCGGATAGCGGAATTCCTGCACAACTTTGATTACCGCCTCCTGGCCGCTGATCGTCGTAACTTTCGGCGATGATAATAAATTACTATTTCCTTTGCTCTCCAAAGCTTTCAATACTGCCGTAAATTTACTAAAATCTAAAGTTCCCAGTTGCCAGGCATCCGCCTGATCATTTAGAAAAAAACTCTGCCCGATTACATTGGTTGCCAACGGCACTTCGTACTTGGATTCCGAATCTTTGTTAAACGGAAAGGAATGCTGCCGGCTTGCGCCGCTGGCGCTGATCACCGGAGAAAGATTCAAGCCTAAATCATACGTATCATCGGCGCCGACTTCGACAAAACGCGCTTCAATCATCACTTGCGGCGGGTTGACATCTAAAACATCCAGCAATTTCTCGATCTGCAAATGCGTGCTCGGCGTATTTCGCACAATGAGCGTGCTCGTGCGCGGATCGAGAAAAATCCGGCTGCCCTGCGGCCAATCGACCAATTCCATCAACACTTCCTTAATCGTCCGCGTCACCTGCCCGGCAACGCCGCCGGCGCCGCCGATGTTCTCCCCTTCGTAGGTGCCGATGCCGACTACCTCCGCACCGCCGTTTTCACTGCCGGCGTCGGCCCCGGGAGTTCCGTCCTCCGCAACCGCCGCCCCGCCGGCATCGTTGCGGATACCTTTCACCGTGACCGTATTAAACGTGGCAAAACGCGTAAACGTGGCCAAGCCCTGCGACAATTTATATACCCGCGTTTCCATGCCCTCATTGACGATATTTTCACGGCTGGTTACCCAAATATATCCGTCCTCAAATCGGTACCCCATGCCCTTTGAACGCAGAATCGATTCCAGTGCTTTCAGCAAACTCACCTCTTTCATCTGAATCGTCAGCGTGCCGGCGCGAATCACCGCCGCTTCATCGATGACGATATTGATGCCGCTAACCCGCGACAGATAGTCCAAAACGCTCTGCAGCTGCGCGTCGCTGAAGTCGACGCTGACCATCTGCTGGGCCGCTTTACGCTCCAGAGGATTTTCGACGCGATTGCTGCGCCGCACGCTTGCCGCGCTGACCGTGCCGGCCGGCTCTTCGACCAGCCACGCCTGGCCGGTCTTCTGTAAATAACGCTCCTGTATTTGCCGGCGTTGCCGTTCAAGTTGACGGCTCTCAAATTCCAGACGCGCCTGCTCGACCTGATGGATTAAATTGCGCACGGTCTCATCCTGCGGACGCAACGCCAGCGCCTGCTCAAACTTCTGCCGCGCCTGCTCAAAACGGCCTTCGGTCCACAACGCATACCCCTGGGAGACAAAATCATCGAAACGATATCCGTCCACCCGTCGCGCCGCCGGCACCGCATCCCGGCCTTTTTCGCGGGCGATTTCCCGCGCGATACTCTGCGCGTCCTGCTGTTCGCCGGCGCCGTTCTCCGCCGCGCCCTGCTGCTGCGCCATCGCCACACTGCCGCATAAAAAAAGTATAATGCCAAACCCCGCACGTCTCATTGCCACACCATTCCTTTCTGCAATCGTCCGGTCTTGCCCTGCGCGGAAAATACCACCGCCTCGGATTCTATCGCGACGATTTGAGCGCCTAAAAATGTCGTATTTTTATCCACAATAATTTTCTGATTTGTTTTCTGTTCGACGAAAACCGCCTGCAACTCCGTAGAATAATGGACGCGGCGGTACGGCAGACGAACCATTCCCCCCGTATCGGCGTGGCGTTGCAGGTGAACGGCATCCTCGCCCACCTGGACGACCGTATAATCGCCGACCTGATCGCCGTGCTTAGCCAAATACGACCGCTTTTCCGAATTAATCTGCGCAATCAACCGGCCGGTTTCCAGCATCACACTCCCCCGGTACTGTAACGGGAACGGCTTCGGAACAATCTGCGACAAAACCCAGGCGGGACTGGTTCCGATAACCTCTTTAATTTCCGGAAGCTTCGTTTCCACCGTCGGCACGGATTCCGGAACCGGCGCAAAAATATCGCGCACCTCATTCTGCGCGCTGAATGCCGCTACATTTTTTTTAATTTCCTCAGATAGAGAAAACTCCAGCGCCGTTGACGCCGCGGGCGGCTGCCGCTCAACCAACTCCGCATCGCTTTTCAACAGATCATCCCATTGCCGCGATAAATACTCGTCCGCGGCCATACGCCAGGCATTGAGCCAAACCAGCGCACCGGCGCAGGATAGCGCCGCGATTAGACAGATGAGCTTGCCCTGATTTTTCTTCATGCCATCGGCATCCTAAAGTGAAATATGTTCCAACGTCATCTCCACCCGCAGATAGCCGGACTGGCCGTTCTGCTGACGGGCGGAAATATCATCGATAATATAGGTTGACTGTTGTTCCGCGAGCTTGATTAAAAACTGCCGCAACCCGCCAAAAGACGTTTCAAAGGAAATCCCGAACCGAAACGCCGAAAAAGGCAATTCCGGAGCCGCAACTGACCCGGCCGGTTGCGCTTCCGCATTCTCCGGCTGCTTCGGATCGATGGTCACGGCGGTGATCGTCCGAACGCCGCAATCGATCAGCAGAAGCATCGTATCGCTGACCGCCGCCAAGCCCCGCGTCAGGCGTGTTGATTCCCGTTCCGTCGGCATTTTTTCTTTATATTCATCGAACCCCAGATGAGCCGGAAACGGAACCTCCTTTTTTGCCGCGTTCGCTTTAATTACCGCCTGCGTATCAAAAAATAATTTTTTAAAATCCAACGGCGTAACCGTTCCGCCCGCCGTACGTTCCGGGGCAACGGCAATTCCGGCGCCTTGTTCCTGTAACCGCAGCGCCTGCGCTTTTTTCTCCGCCAAGGTTTTTTCCGGCATCGAGCCTAAAACCTGTCGGTAGGTTTCCAGTATTTGCCGGGCGGCGCTGCTCTCCTGTTTATAGCGATGAATCTGCAAAACGGCGATCAAACAGCCGATCAGCAGTCCCGCCAGCACGATTCCGGCAAAGCCGAAAAAAAAGAACGTCGCCTTAAAGCGCCGGGTAACGTTCAGCTCGCTCATAGGGTATTGTCTCCGGCCAACACGACCATAAATGAAAAACCTATCGTATCCTCAGCGGTTTTACCGACCCGCTCGATATTCACCGCCGCAACCAACGGCTGTTCTTTCAAATTCCGCTGAAAGAGCGCAATCGCGTCAACATCCCGGCGGCAAACTCCTTCCAAGCCGACCCGCCCGCTCGCCACATCGACGGATAAACGTTGTATCCACACCTGTTCCGGCAAAGCGCGCGTCATCATTTCAAACACCGAAACCGCCGTAAACCGAATTTTCGTCGCCGTAATATACTTTTTCAACTTTTGCCGATACTGGGCGATTTCCGCATCCACCTGCATCACCGCCTGCTTATTGGCCTCATAAGTGGCGATCAGCGACTGCAATCCGGTGAGGTGCTGCCGATGCAGCGAAGCGACATTCCCGCACAGCACCAGGGCGATCGCCGCCCCGGCAAGACTAATCAGCCAGAGCGCCGCCCAATACGGCCTTTTTTTCCGAAAATCCAGCAAACGCTGCTGCGGCAGCGGGATGAGGTTAACGCGCAAAATGCCCCGATCATAACCGCGCAAGGTCGAACCGATCGCCGGGCCTAAATATTCGCTGCACTGAATATCCGCTTTCGGATGAAAATTTAACAAATTCAAATAATCGATTTTTTCCGCCGGAATATTCAAACTGTTTTCAAAAAAACGTTCGACCTGCGGAATCCGGCTCAATCCGCCGGTAATCAGCATTTTTTTAAAATCGATATCGACATTTTCCTGGGCTTTATAAAAATTCAGGGTTTTCACGATTTCATTGGTAATATCGGTCAATACGCCGGTTACCGCTTCCGCCACTTTTTGCTCCTGCGGGCTTGCCGCCGATTCCTTCCCGTAATACAACACCAGCGCCCGGCCATGCTGCAATTTCTGTTCTTCCGCGGCATTGCGATCGATATTCAGGCGGCGCGACAGCACATCGTTGATATCTTCGCCGCCGACCGGCAAACTGCGCGTCCAGAAATAATCGTCATGCACGGCGATAATATTTGTCGTTTTCGCCCCCACGTCCAAAATCACGGTTTGCCGCAAATCCCGGTAAAAATACCGCAAACAATTAAACAGCGCCAGGGTACTGATATCGATAAATTCAACCAAAACCCCGCATTCTTCGCCTAAACGCAGCACGGAAAGGACAAAATCTTTTTTTACCGCGGCAATCAACACATGTAAATTGTGTTTTTCCCGGGAAAAAACCTGATAATCCCAGACCACGTCCCGGATGGGAAACGGCACTTGCTGCTGCGTTTCATATAACACAATTTGATGCAATTTGTTCGGCGCGACGGCCGGAACCTTGGCTAAACGAACAAACGCGGATTGGCTGGGAATAGAAATTGCGCCGGGAACGGAACGTATTTTATTCGCGCGTAAAAAATTTTTCAATCGACCTGGCCGGTGTCGCACGGCGCCGAGTCGACCGCGGTCCAGAGCACCCTCTGGTTGTCGGGGGTGGCCCTGCCGCGTTCACTCAGGAGACACTCGCCGATTTCTTTGACCTTTT
>JAMWCB010000045.1 GCA_023819605.1 Candidatus Omnitrophota bacterium | reverse complement strand
TGGCTATGAAAGAACAGCACTGATAAAAAAAATCAGCACAAACAACCCCAACAGCCAACTTTGGGCAATCTATAACAAAAGTGTTTTCCCCTATACGTTCGGCCAAAAATTATTAGCGGAACTGGAAATACCGGAGACAAAACTTATCTTTACCGCGCGCGCGGGCGACAACGCCCAGACCTATTTTATCACGCTCCGAAAAGCCGGCGGGGATATCATCGCTGAACTGCACCAAGAACAATCCGCTGCAGCGCCGGCCGAGCAGAGAGCGCGCGCCAAGACGCCAACGCCCGCGGACGCAGCGTTATGGGCGATACAAGCCGTCACCGAGGGCATAAACGAACAGAAACCACTGCTGCAGGGATTACAGAATAGCTTGCCGGATCACCGCGCCGCCATCGGAGAAATGATCCAATCCGTAAACACCATTAATACAGCCGGCACCAAACAGAAGAACGTCCTGCAATCTATTCTTACCACATTGCAGGAATTAAAACCGTCGGCGACGGGCTCGGCAGCGGCACTACTCGCCGAACTCATCGATAATTTTACGGCGCTGCAAAAAACAATCGACTACCGGAACCGTTTAATCCGCGCAACCCAGCCGCCGGGGGTCAATTTTGCGACCATCGGAGAAGCGATTGGTTCTTTTAACAAGAAATTACCGCCGGTGCCGGCGCGGGCATACCGCATCCTCACTTCCCTTTAGCCTGCTCATTCATCAGTCAGCGTGAAGCGAAGATCAATATACGGATTTACTCCGGTAGAAGCGTGTGTACGTTATGCAGAACAAATTCTTTATACGCAACGTCATTGTTTTGATTCATCTGGTGAACGCGCCACTACTGCTTGCCGAAACCGTGCCGGCGCTGATCTTGACGATTCGGGATTATGCCGCATGATTTTGCTGACCGATGTGCAGGATATCGCCGAACAATTGAACATTACCCCGGAAGCCTTATTATCGCAATTCAATGACGAACACGTACCCTGGATTAAGCCTTCGCGAATACGGCGAAGTGTGCATAATATTCCTGATCAGGCAATTTAACCCTGCCCCATCTCTATCTTCCGCAAAAATTCAAAGTTACAAATCCGCACTTCCGGCAATCCCGCTTCTCCCATGATCAACTTATTGTCCTTGTCTAAAGACAAAAGCAAATGCGTGCCGCGCAAGTTCAAATCTTCGACACCGACAGCGCGCAGGCGCTCCTTCATCATGCCGATAATCCGCAAATATACCGCTTCCGTGATATACCCGTTGCGATAGGCGCGCAAAGCATTGATGCCGGTGCAATAGAACATATCGTTTTCCGCCAGGAGCGCGTCCGCGCCGTTCCAATACCCCCAAATAATGATATATTCATGGTCTTTACAGAGAATCGGCAGCTCGTCCGGCGTTTGCGCGCACTGGTGCAGCATATACCGGCTGGGGTCGTAAATCAACTCGGATATTTCCGTCTTAAATCCGGTCATGTAAATCGCGCGCGGATAAATCGTGGGGATATTCTGCCGCTCCAATTCGATGGCCAACGCTACTTCTTCAAAAGGGCTGTTATAGCCGTATTCCAGAATCCTCACTTCGTCGGGCTTAAACGGGTCAAAATCCGGCCGCAAGCCGACTTTCGACACTTCCCAGATCAAATTCAAGTTGTCCTTGGTTACGGTATAATAACTTTCGCTGAACATCGAAAGCCTGGTTCGCTTCGTCCGTTCCCAGCGTTCCGGCAAAAAATAATCAAACAGATAGGGATCGGCGCCCACCACCCATAAGCGTCCCTGCGTGGTTTCCACCGTTCCATAGATATAATCGATCCCGAGATGATTGACCTGCTGCAAATGCGGATGAAATGCCTGGCCCCACTGGTGGATAAACCGCTCGGCCTGACGTTTGTGGTATTCCAAACGTTTGGCTTTTTTTATCGCCGCGTCACGTTCCGGGGTTCTGGCCAACAACTCAAAATCGACAATCGCCGTCAACGGTTGCCGGCCGGCGCGCGCCAGCAAATCCTGTTTTTTTTTGCTGAATCGGAGAATAATATGGTGCGGTTTGCTGTCCCGCACAAAATAACCGTTCTGCCTCATTTGTTCATTAGCGGCTTCGGTTACCCGGCGCATCAACGCTTCGTCGATCATGCCGCGGCTCTGGGCTTCCACGGCGTCGATCCCTTTGACCCATTCGAAAATCATCGCATAGGAGCGCTGCATATCGATATCGATCTCCGCGTGCTCGGCAATAATCTTTTCCATCTCCGGTTTCCGCCGGCCCATGCGCTCGACATCGTTCTTTTCCGCCGGCACGTAAATCGCCAGCGGCTTATGGATAACGTGCGGAATCCGCGGCAGGTTATACATTTCCCGCCGCAATTCCATGATCAGGCAAAATTCTTCGAACGGGCTGTTAAACCGCGCGTTCATCAAATATTCCTGGTCGTCGCCGCCGGGGATATCCTGCCCCATCCGGTTCCATTTAATCACCAGTTCCTTCGTCTTTCCCTTACTCTCTTTTGAATGCACCCGGTACACGCAACTGGTCCCGGACAAACGCGTCGCGTTCTTCGCAAACCACTCTTTATCCGTATAAAAATTTTCCGGCATCAGTTGCGCGATAAACGGCAAACCCAACGCCGTTACGTACAAATCGCTGGCGTCAGGAAGCCGCAGATGGGCATATTCCACCCCTAAAATGCGCACCAACGTATTCCGCTTTTTATCCGGCTGGTTAAAATACCATTGTTTTAATTTCTCGCTGTGAATCATCGCCCCGGTCTCCCGAACACCCCGCCACGCTCGCCGGGGTTATACGTCAAAAATCACCTCAGCCTGCCAGCCAGCGGCTGTGGGAAAAAGTTTCAGGCCGTGATAGGTCACGGCTTTAATCGGTGTGCCGCGCTCAAACAATGCACCGGAAAAAGGCGCCAGCGCGACCATGGCTGAAACCGTGCCCGTATCCAACCGCTGTATCGATATCCTGACCGCCACACTGTTTTCGATTTCAGCCAACGTTAGCAGTTCACTCAACCAGCCGACGAGCAGCAACTCCGGATCCGCCGCGCGGGCGGTAACTTCCCGCATCGCCGCGCTTGCCGGGGCTTCCCGCAGTTTTTGCCGCGCGATCAGCGTAAACATTGCCTGCGCGGCATGCACAAATAACTCTTCCAACGTCCGCCCGAAAATGCGCGCGCCGACATCGGCGGTATGATCAAAATATTCAAATGCCCGCTCAGACACGAGAATCACCGGCCGGCCGCACGCTGACCACCGCTTCGTAGAGCCGGTTCCGGCGCAATTTGCGCGCGGTAATCGCCAAACCGCACGTCTCAACGACGTCCGCGCCGTGCGGCGTTTTTCCGAATTTCTCTTCAAACCAATCCGCCAGAAGCTTGCGGCTGTTCTCTTCCACGCACAAACCGGTCAGCTGCGCCAGCTGCCCCATCGTCACCCCGCCGCCCATTATCCAGGTTGCCCCATACGCGTGCGCGTGCGCCGGCAGGCGGTCGTACTCATCCTCAATATCGCCGACCAGTTCTTCCAGAATGTCTTCCAAGGTTATAAACCCGACGATTTTCCCATTACTACCGGTCAACACCGCCACATGCGCCTTTTCCTGAATCATCTGGAACAAAACCTGCGACATTTTCGCGATTGCCGGAAGACGTTTAATCGGCCGCATAATCCCGCGGATACTCGGATCTTCCGGATTGATATTCAACGTGGCGACGATATCTTTAAAATTAATATATCCGACGATGGTCTGCGGGTCGTTTTCTTGTTCGCACACCGGAAAACGCGTATGCATATCCAAATGCGCTTTAATCAACGCCTCGGTCAGCGTCGCGCCCAGCCAAATCATGGAAATATCTTCCACCGGCAGCATCACCGCGGCTACCGGGCGCGCCGATAATTCCGCGGCCGCAAGCACAATCCGCTCCTCGCCCGGCCCCAACAGACGCGCGTTTTTGGCCAAGGCTACCGCGGCTTTTAATTCATGCAATTCCTGGCCTTCATCCCTGCCGTCCGGCGTCCAGGCGCGCGAAAACAGCGCGACGAGGCGTTTGACTGTCTTCTCCAAAAAACTGACCAGCGGATACGCCAACCCGGCGATAGCCTTAAATACCGGCGATAAACGCAGGCATACCGCTTCTTTATTATTTAACGCGAACATTTTCGGAACCAATTCCCCGAAAATCATCGTCGCCACGCTTAACGGGATCACAAATAAAATCAAGGCAAACGCTTCCGCGACATGCGGCGATACGCCCTGCTCGCGCAGCCAGGGGGCGAGGGTTTCCGAAATCCCCGCGCCGCCGGTGGCGGCCGCAATCGCCCCCACCAACGTAATGCCGATCTGAATAACCGCCAAGCTGGCCTCCATGCGCTCCTTCATATATAACGCGTCCAGCGCGCCTTTTTTCTTCTGATTGACCAGCGCTAAAAGCCGCACGCGTGAAACCGACGCCAGCGCCATCTCATACGCGGCAAACATCGCGTTTAACAACAACATCCATCCGATAACGGTCAACTCAAAACCAAAACCATACATCCGTCGACTCCTTTTTTGTTCAAAAAACCGCGCGGTAGAACTATTTTACTATACCATGCCCCGCCAGCTCAATACATCCAATTTTTACGCACCCTGTCGTTAGCGCCGAGCGGTAATCCCAGGGGCTATCTTCCGGTCATGCCTATATGCGCACTTATTTCTTTTCATAAAAAAAAATCTATGCCATAATAATCCCAGTTTGATTATTCCGAGTTCATAACGTTATAAAAACCATAAGGATTTCTGTATGCTCATGATCGCCTGTATCGTATTTTTTCTCTCCGGATTTTCCGCGCTCTTATTCGAAGCCGCCTGGTTTCATCTGACCGGCATCGTCTTCGGCAACAGCGTCGCCGCCACCGCCGTGGTGCTGGCCTCGTTCATGGGCGGCCTGGCCCTCGGCAATTTTCTGGTAGTCCAGAAAAAAACCCCGCTGCGAAACCCCGCCAAAACCTATGCCCTCTTAGAATTAATCATCGGCAGCAGCGGCTTGATCCTCGTCTTCATTCTTCCCTACCTGCAAAATATCCTCGCTCCCTTGTTTCAACCGTTGTTGACGCAACCGTTGTTATTAAACATGTTACGCAGTCTTTGCGTTTTCCTGTTGCTCCTCATCCCGACCACTGCGATGGGCGCGACGCTGCCGGTACTGATCTCCCTGTTTGACGGCGGACAGGAACGCTTCACCCGCTGGCTCGGCCTACTGTACGGCTTTAACACGTTCGGCGCTACCGTGGGCGTGCTCGCCGGAGAAATTATCCTGATGCCGGCAATGGGCATCCGCCTGAGCGCCGTCTTTGCGTGCACCGCAAATTTAATCGCTGCGTCCGCGGCATGGGTACTCCTGCGACGTTCCGGAACCGTCGCCGCCCCGACGGACGCGCGGCCGGCCGCGCCGCTTCCGACACAGATCGTATTACAAAAAAATGCGCTTATTCTCACCGCGGCGTTTTTGACCGGCTTCATTCTTATCGCGCTGGAAGTCATTTGGTTCCGGTTCCTGCTCCTTTTCTTTACTCCCCTGGGATTGAACTTTGCGATCATGCTGGCGATCGTTCTTATCGGCATCAGCATCGGCGGCCTCATTGCCAGCCGCAGCAGCCGGCGCGCCTTTTCCGCCGATACGGTCGTCGCGGTAATGCTCAACGCGGCGGTATTAGTCACAACCTATTATCACTTCGACACGATTCTCAATCTATTCCGGCATTCCACCGAATATGCCTGTTTAACCGCCGGCGCGCTCTTCCTCATGCTGCCAGTGAGCATTATTTCCGGCATCACTTATACTCTCTTAGGCGGCGAAATTTACCGCCGCACACCGTCGGAAACACGCGCTAGCGGCTGGCTGACTATTGCTAACACCCTGGGCGGCACCATCGGATCTTTATGCGCCGGGATTATGTTCCTTCCCGTCCTGGGCATGGAACTGTCCTTTTCCCTACTGGCCATCGGCTATATTACCGTCGGCCTGCTTCTCTGGAAAGCCCTGCCGTTGCCTGACGGGAAAAACCAGGATCGTATAATTATAACGGCCGTGGCAGTCTGCGCATTGGCCGTTTTCCCGTACGGGCGGATGCAAGACGTCTATGCAAAAATTTCCTACCGGCCGCTTGAAAAATTAGGCGAAAAAAGAATCGCCTGGCATGAAGGGGTCATGGAAACCATCCAATACCTTGTGCAGCCGCTCATCGACAAACCGCGCTCATACCGGCTGCTGACCAACAATCACTCGATGTCGGCGACTGCCGTGCGGGCGCAACGCTACATGCGCTTATACGCATATCTGCCGCAGGCGCTCAACCCCCGCATGAAAAACGCGTTGCTCATCTGTTTCGGCTGCGGCAATACCGCCGCCGCGTTAACTGAAATGAAATCACTGGAACATATCGACGTCGTCGACATATCGCCGGATGTCATCAAAACCAGCGAAATCATCTATGCCGACGGCCCGGCGAATCCGCTGCACGATCCGCGCCTGCGCCTGCATATTGAAGACGGACGGTTTTTTTTACTGGCCACGGATAAAACCTATGACCTAATCACTGCCGAACCGCCGCCGCTGCGCGGCAGCAAAGTAGCCAATCTCTACTCGCAGGAATATTTCCGGTTAATTTATAACCGCTTGGCTCCCGGCGGCATGGTCACCTATTGGCTGCCGGTGTACCAGGTCGACGAAACCGCGGCAAAGGCGATTATCCAAGCATTTCTCAATGTTTTTGAACACGCTTCTCTCTGGAGCGGAAGCGGCTATGAATGGATGCTCGTCGGCATAAAATCTCCGCTGCCGCAACCAGCGTCCGAAGAATTTAAACACCCCTGGAATGATCCGGCCGTCAGCCGGCATTTACGCGCCGTCGGCCTGTCCACGCCGGAATTAATGACCTCGCTGTTTATCGCCGACCGCCAAGACCTCCGGGAATGGGTTGGCGCGACGCCGCCGCTGTGCGACGATTTTCCACACCGTCTTGCCTGTCCCGGCTACGCCTACAAAAAAGTTATGCCCGCGTACCGGCAATTCAGCCGGGTTGAGCGCCGGATTAAAAATTTTTCAAACAGCCCGCTGATCCAAAAAATTATCCCGGAAGACATCCGCGCGGCCACACGTGCGTTTTTTGAACTCCAACCGACAATCACCGATATTATTGACCATCCGAGGAAATCTATTGAAATGTTAAACCGATGCATACAGGATCCGCGGCTCTCTCCTTATATCCTCTGGACGCTGGATAGCGACCGGTACACCCAAGAGCTGCTTGATGAAGCATGGGAAAAATACGGGAATGTCCTTTTACAAAACGATACTTACCTCACGCATCGTATCGCGCAGGCAATTGCCGCCGGCGAGTACGCGCGCGCGGAACAATTAATCGATACGCGCTCGCTGATTGTCCCGGCGCACCAGAAACAAAAATATTTTCCGCTCAAAAGCTATTTGCACTACCTGGCGGGAGATGCCGACCGCCTGTTGCGCAGCTTTCAAAACCGCTACGATAAAAAAACCGCCTCGGAGGCCGGCAACTGATCCGGCAGCCGTCGAGTTTACTCCGCATCCCCGCAGCGGGTACGCAGCAGTTTTTTTTCCGCCTGTCGTTTCTTCGACGCGAGCATCTTTTCTTTCGCGCGTTTGGAACGCTTGCGCTTTTGACGCCGGATTTTTTCCAATTCCTGCTGCCGCGCGCTCTGCGCGCCAAAACGCGCTGCTTCCACTTTTTCCGCCAGCCGCTGCCGCGCGAAAAAACGGTTTAACGCTTGTGACCGCTCCTGCTGGCAGCGAACTTCTATACCGGTGGGCCGATGTTTCAGGCAAACGCAACTGGCCACCTTATTCACGTTTTGCCCGCCGGCTCCCTGCGATCGGATAAACCGCTCCTGCAGATCCTCCTCCCGTATCGACAACGCGGCCATTTTTTCCCGTAACGCCGCGCTTTTTTCCTCACCGACGGGGAAACGGATACGCTTCATGATGCTCCGCCATCTTGTCTACTGTAAATATCCGACCGCCCGCAACGCGTTCTGTGTCGCGGCATCCAGGTTGTTTTCCGATTCCAAGCGCCCCGTATCCGAACCCCGCTGCCAGTACCGCTGCAGTTGCTCGCGCAGCCGCGCAAAAACATCCGGACGCCGTTTAACCAGATTAACCGATTCCGCGGGATCATCTTTCAAATAATATAATTCATACTCGACGGCCGGGGTATGCATGTCGCGACGGCACAATAATTTCCACGCCGCATCCCGCACGCACCAGACAAACCGGCCTTCATCGGCAAACAAAAATCTCTTTCGCGGCGCACGTCTGCCCAGTACATCCACGCCTTCAAACGAAGCCGGCGGGGGAATACGCAACAACGCGAAAATACTCGCCGGAATATCGATATGCGGCCCGACCGGAAACTCGCACCGCCGGCGCGGAACCATCGGCCCCCAAAAAATCAACGGCACGCGCAACAACGGTTCGAAAAGAAACCCGCCATGATGAAAATATAAGTCCTGCTCGCCGAGCATTTCGCCGTGATCGGCGGTCACAATTAACAATGTCTGCCGCCGCGCCGGCGCAGCGAACTGCTGCGCCAGCCTGCCGATCAGCCGATCCACACGCACAATCGCCGCGTCGTAGAGCGCCGTATAATAATCCGGATTATGCTGTTCTTCCGGATGGCCGCATTCCTGCGCTAAATTCAACGGGATACCGCCGATCCCGTAACTATCCCATACCTGCGGCACAATCGGCAAATTTTTATTCGCGTCATACCAGGCATCGTGCATAAACAAACCGGCTTCCGCGGGCAACGGCGAATAAGGGCGGTGCACATTCATATAATGCGCCCAGATAAATTGCGGCTTCCCCGCACCCGGCTGCAGTTGTTCCAGAATTTTTTCCGTAATCTCTTCCGCAGAAGAAAATTCCCCGCACACGTCGAATGTTCGAGAATACCCCGGCAGCCCGGAAAGAAAAAACGTGTTCGCGATAAAAAAATATGTCGTGTATCCCTGCCGTCGCAGCACACCCGGAAGCGTATCCAGCCGCGCATTCACGGGCATGCCCCAGGCTTTGACGCCGTGAACGACGGGAGACGTTCCGGTTAACAGTGAGCACATCGCTGTGGGTGTGTGCGACGATTGCGCAAACGCGTTGAGAAAAAGCATTCCTTCGGCGGCCAGTTTATCGAGCGCGGGCGTGGTTTTCCGGGGATAACCGTAACAACTCAGGTGATCGGCGCGCAGGCAATCCACCGTGATCAGAACAATATTCGGCATCGATCCGTCCGCGGAACACCGCGCAGAAAAGATGCCCACCAGCCCCAGGACAAGCGCTGCCCGGATAATTATTGTATACCCCGGAGTCATCGATCCTCCTTTCGGCATTCGCCGTCTTTGACCGCCAACGGCTCCGGCGTTCAGGCCGCCGGCACGCCGGGATTCTGTCCTCGATCCGCAGCGCCCCGCCACCGCATCGCGCCGATCGCTGCCGCGCTCAAACAACCGCAGAAAAATAACCAGCCAATTGACGCTGCCGGCTGAACCGTCCAGCGCGCCAGTTGATAAAACACCGTTGCCACGACCCAAGCAAGGCCGGATAAATACAGCACTGCAAAAACCATCCACCGCGTTCCCAACTCCCGCTGTACCGCGCTCATCGCCGCCACACAAGGCATATACAAGAGCACGAGCAACAAATAGGCATACGCTCCTGCCTTCCCGTCGAAATGCCGCCGCAGCGCCTGTTCGATTTCGGAAGACTCTGCGGGCGCTGCCGCAGCGCCGGTCAACGGAAGCCGCAGGCGAGATATATTTTCCGGAATCGTCCGCGCCGCTTGACGGAGCTGCCGCATTAGCCGCTTCGCCTCGAATGGTTGAACGGCTTGTTCTTGCGGCTCTTCCTGGCGGTACAACGATTCCAGGGTCCCGATCACCGTTTCCTTGGCGAAAATTCCGGTAAAAATTCCCACTGCCGCCGGCCAATTATCTTCGCGCACGCCCATGGGTTTAAAAACCGGCACCGTCGCCCGGCCGACGAGGCTCAGCAACGAACGCTCCGTTCCCTGATTGCCGAAAGTTCCGTCGACACCCAAAGAATTCAAAAAACTTAAAATAATAATTGCCGGCAAAATCGCCGTGGCCGCTTTCATCAAAAAAGCCTGCAACCGTGTCCCCGCATGCGTCAGAATACTGGTCAACGTCGGCACATGGTACGGCGGTAATTCGAGAATAAACGCGGCGTCTTCGGATGCGGAAATCAGCCGGCGCGCCAGGAACACCGTACCGATCGAGAGAAGTATGCCGAGCACGTACAAAGAAAAAATCACCATGCCGCCGCTGTCCGGAAAAAATGCCGCCGCAAAAATCGCGTAAACCGGAAAACGCGCGCCGCAGGACATCAACGGGATCATCAGCACCGTCAGAATCCGGTCGCGGCGGCTATCGAGCGTGCGCGTGGCCAGAATTGCTGGCACATTACAGCCGAATCCGATCAGTAATGGAATAAAGGCTTTTCCCGGCAAACCGATAGCACGCATCAGGCCGTCCATCACAAAAGCGGCCCGCGCCATGTAGCCGGAGTCTTCCAGCAGCGATAAACACAAAAACATACAAAAAATCGGCGGAATAAAAGTAGCGATCGTCTGAATACCGCCGCCGATGCCGTCAACCAGCAACGTTTCCAGAAAACGCGGCGCGCCCCAGCCGCGCAGCATACTGCCCAGGGCGTCCACAGAGAGCGCGCCGACTGCCTGATCAAAAAAATCGATAAAACAGCCGGAAAGATTGATCGTTAGCCAAAAAACCAAGTACATGGCCAAAAAAAACACCGGCGCCCCGAAAAAACGGCTCAAAAAAATACGGTCAAGAACATCGGTAACCGTTTTTCGAATCATCTGGCGCGTATCCACTACCTTGCGGCAGAGTGCGTTAATAAAACCGTAACGGCTATCGGCAATCACCACTTCCGCAGGTTCGCCCAGAACTGCCTCAATATGTTTGCGCCCGGCTGCGGCCAATGCGGCAACCGGGGCCGCCGCGGCTAATTCCGACGCCCGCGCGTCATCTTCGAGCAGCTTCACCGCCAACCAGCGGCGGTCAGAATACCGCGGACCGGCGGCGTCAAAGCAACTGGTTAACCGGCTGATTTCATTTTCTACCTCTTCCGGATAATAAATCTTAACCGCCGACGCGCGCCCTCCCCGCCGTGCCTGTTCAATCGCTTCCCGTAACGCCTCCAATCCCTGCCGCCGGCTGGCCACAATACCGACTACCGGACAATCCAGGTATTTCGCCAATTCTTTGACGTCAATATTCATCCGGCGCTGTTTGGCAACATCCATCATATTCAACGCCAGCACACAGGGTATTTTCATCTCCAACAATTGCAAGGACAAATATAAATTGCGCTGCAAATTTACCGCATCGGCGATATTGACGATCAATGCCGGCTGCTCGTTGAATATAAAATCGCGCGCCACGGTTTCATCGAGCGTCGCCGCGCTCAGCGAATAAATCCCCGGCAAATCCACCACCCGCACCGTAACGCCGTTATACTCATAAGCGCCCTCCGCGCGCTCGACCGTCACGCCCGGCCAGTTGCCCACGCGCTGCGTTCCGCCGGTCAACGCGTTAAACAGGGTCGTCTTGCCGCAATTCGGATTGCCGACGATGCCGATTATCACCGCTGCACTCATCGTTTCTCCGCCGTATATTCTGAATGGATAAAAATTTTCTGCGCCTCGCCATGGCCGATGGCAAAACGCGCGCCGCGCACTTCCACCACCACCGGGCCGAACGCGACGTTTTTGATAACCGTCAACGGTTCGCCGGCGATAAATCCCAAATCCGTCAGGCGTTTCTTCAAACGGACGCCGCTTTCGATCGCCGCCACCCGCGCCGTCGATCCCTCCGGCACATGCGTCAACGGTAACCGCTTCTTCTCCTGTCCCAAACAGCGCGGGCAGACGCCATAAACTTCCAATTTATGAAACAGCGGCTTAAATCCCTGCCGGGCCATCGCCGCGGACTGCGCCGCTTCCAGCCCCGCATCGCTGAATTCGCTGATTTTCCGGCAGGCAATACAAATAAAATGGTCGTGGTGCGTTTGCGGATGAAAATGCTCATAACGATGCGCCGCTTCTCCCTGCAGCCGGAAATCCTGCGCGAAGCCGACGTCGGAAAATAAATCCAACGCGGCTTTGACCACCGTGCGGTCTACGGCAATATTCCGCGCGCGCAACAGGCCATGCAGTTCATCAACCGTCACATGCTCTTCCGTAGCTAAAAAACAACCCATCACCTG
This sequence comes from Candidatus Omnitrophota bacterium, assembly GCA_023819605.1. GTDB lineage: Bacteria > Omnitrophota > Gorgyraeia > B26-G9 > B26-G9 > JAMWCB01. The sequence continues at coordinate 4,356 of JAMWCB010000045.1, read as the reverse complement.
CTCGCATACCGCCCGCTCAACCGCGACTTTTTTTTGCAAAAGATCGCAGAGCTGTTTTTTAAACTCCTGCTCGACCACCTGCATTTTTCCGTATAACACCGTGCCTCCTGCCTATGCTCTCCGCGCTTTGGATAACTGCCGGCGGACGAACCGCTGCATGCGGGAAAATGTTTCCACGCTCAACCCATGCTCGATTGTGCACGCGTCTGCCTCCGCGACCGCTGCCGGCACACCCAGCACATCCCGAAAAAAACCGACGAGTAGGTCATGGCGCTGCTGCACGGCGGCGGCAATGGCTACTCCCGCCGGCGTCAACTCCACCGCGCCGTACGGACGGTGCGCCACCAGCCCCCGGCGGTCTAAAACGCGCAACGTCGCGCTCACCGTCGGATTTTTTACCCGTAAAAACCGGCCGATGGCCGATACGCGCGCCGCTCCCCGCTCGCGCTGCAAAAACGCGATCGTTTCTAAATAATCTTCCTGCGCAGCGCTGATGCCCTGCGCCGATACGTCCCGACGCCTCACGATTTGCCCTCCCGCACAAATTGTTAGATAATTCTAACATTATTCAAAAAAAAAAGCAAGCGGCTAACCCTATCGCTCATCAACGATTACGCACTGTCCGAATTTCAAGCGGCGCTCGGAGGAAGCGATTTTTGTTTTCCGGTTTTTAACGACTCCCGGTGCCTGGCAAGTTTTTTGCGCAACACGCCATCACTGAGCGCCATTATCCGCGCGGCATAAATAGCCGCATTGACTGCGCCGCTGGCGCCAATCGCCATGCACCCTACCGGAATCCCTTTGGGCATCTGGACAATGGAATACAACGCATCCACTCCGTTCAAAGCGCCGCCGCTCATCGGAACGCCAATCACCGGCAACAATGTCTGCGCGGCGACACATCCCGGCAATGCTGCAGCCATACCCGCACCAGCAATGATTACGGAATAGACCTGTTCGTCCAACGAGCCAAGGTAATCGTGCAAAGCGTCCGGATCCCGGTGTGCGGATAATACGTTGAACTCATAAGGAATGTCGAATTGTTTTAAAATCTCGATTCCTTTTTCCATCTGCTCCTTGTCTGATTCGGACCCGACAATAACCGCAATTTTTTTCATCGCTCCTCCTGTCGTTTTAATGCCGTAGCAACCGGCTTTTTAAGAAAAAAATGAATGACGATGCTTGCCAACAACGCCAACATGCCCGCGCATGAGAACGCACCCAGATAACTTTTCGTGGTATCGTGCACCCAGCCACCCAGCACAGGCCCCGCGAAGCACCCGCTTCCATACCCGATAAAAATAAGGCCGTAATTAACCGAAAAATCTCTTTGCCCAAAATATTCGACGGTCAGGGCAGGATAGACGGCTAAAAAACCGCCAAAGCACAATCCGATTGCCGCGGAAAGCGCGTAGATAACCGGTAAAGATTCGGCATGATATAGCGTACCCATGGCCAGACCAATCGCGCTGAATAACAAAACAAGCGTTTTCTTCCCCCCCCAGAGATCGGCAACATAGCCGCCGATAATTCTGCCGATACCGTTAAACATCGACAAAAGAGTCAACGCCAAAGCCCCCTGCAGAGCGGTATATTTTTTGTCGCTCATAAACGCGATCAGATGACCGATGGTCATCATTCCCGCGATCATGGATATGAAATACGTCACAAACATAATCCGGAATGAATTCGTCATCAGCATCTGCCGTGGAGATAATGCTGCTTCACGGTGCATACCGGAATCTTTAACAGCGCCCGCAGCGGCCGGGGTCTTTAAAAACTGCGCCGCCACGGTAATGATCAACCCAAAAAAAATCCCGCACACGATCATGGCCGTTCGCCATCCCTGTGCGTTGATCAGCGTTGTAATCAACGGCGATAAAAAAGCCGTGCCGAAACCAAATCCGCAGACGATGATGCCGGTGACCAACCCCTTTTTATCCGGGAACCACGCGATCCCGCTGGCAATCGACGGCATATAACTTAATCCGGTGCCCATACCGGCAAGCACTCCGTAACCGACGTATAAACCGAGGGGCGTAGGCGCAAACGCGGCCAGCAGCCAGCCGCCGCCGACCAACACACCGCCGATACCGGCTGTTCTGCGCGGTCCGATTTTCTTCTCGATCAGCCCGCCAATCGCCATAAAAATCGAAAAAACAAGCAGCAGAACCGATACCGCAAAAGATATCGTTGCGCGACTCCATCCCGTCTGGCGTTCAATGGGAAGCAAAAAAACGCCCCACGCGTACGCCGCGCCCAAACAGATGAGGATCGTAACTCCGGCGGCGACCACCCCCCAACGATTCAGTGCTACACGCGTCGTCATGTTATAGTTCCAAAGGTATCAGAGCGTTGAAGTCTTCGGCGGTCCCTTTATCCAAACAGCAGGAAATAATTTTTCTGCCTAACGCGTCTATTTCCGGAACTAAATACGCGTGAAGATTTTTTTCAAAAAACCGGTATAAAATTTCCTGGCCTGCATCGTAGGCTTCGATCCCGACTTCGCTCTGCCGCTCAACCGCGAAAAAATGATCCGGGATTTGAACGCCTTCGACCACCACGCGCGCCGGCACATACCCCAACAAGGGACAGCGAGCGGGCTTAAGCTGATCTTTGCTAAATTTTGCAATTCCCCGGCGAGCGAAATATTCACGCGTAACCCACTGCGGCATAAAACCAACCTCCCAGCTGCCGACATGCTGATTGGGAAGCAATAAATACTTCGTGTGCGCCGTATTTACCATCTGCTTCAGCAAAAGATTAGCATGCGTAACATACCGGCCGGTCGCAAACGGCCAGTAAGAACCGACTCCTTCGCTGGAAAGCACCTCCGCATCCAATATACTCGGATTTGCATGGCCCCGCGGAGAAACAAGCCGCCACAGCCAGGCCAACGCCGGCGAAAGGACATGAAATAATCCGATAATACCGTAGGTCGGAGCCTTTTCGCAACAAAAGGGCGCGCGGATGCCAAAACTCCGAAAATCAACCTCGACCTGCCCGTCCACCACCGCCGGCATAAGTTTTCTCGGCAAAATCACTCTCGGATTAGGGCATGCCTTACCGGGAGAATCTTCGGTATGTTCCCAAATCAGTACGGTTGAGCGCGGCGATCCTTGAATATTTAGAAATAAAAGCGGATCTTTCGGATGTACGCATATCCTCTCTAAAAACGGGTCTGTGCCATAATGCGTAATATGGTTTACCCGTAAAAACCAGGCATTTTCGGCATCGGAGACGACCAGCTTTTGGCTCTTAATACTCTTTTCATTATCGACCAGCGCCATATCGTCAGTAACCGGCCGCAGCGCACATGTCTGGTTGATCGTGACCATGAATATTTTCTCAGTGATTTTGTTCTTTCCCAAAAGCAGCCTTCCGTCATCTTCGCGGTGCGGATATTCCAACATTTCGCTCTTGCCGCTGCCGCTTGCCCCTTCATGTAAAAAGGTCGTCACGTTTTCGTAGGGAGTGACCACTTGGACCGTCGACGCGTGCAAGGTCAACCAATCTTCGTCTTCCCCCTTTTGCAAAAGAACTCCATACATTCCTTTCTTCGCGCTCGGCCCGGGATACAAATTATACGAAAAAACTTCATGGACATTTTTCCGGCGATTATGCACCACGATCTGTTTACCGTTGAAATGCGTATGACGGAACGGCGGGGCAAGATACAAAATAGCGTCAGGGGCGAATCTCCCGTCAAGTTCGATGATCGCCAAAAAATTCTGCAAATCGCACAATCCGCCGACAAAAAAACCGGCATTGGCCGGGGCGATAATCAAACCCTGCAGGCCAGTTTGCGCGCCGCCGATCGTAATGCCGGCGACCAATAAATCCTGCATGCGCAGCCAATCAAACGTTTCTTTTCTCAAATTGGCGAAATCGTCTTTAAATACATCTCGGAATCGCGGCTTATCGGTCGCGTGCTCATCCCCGACGATTAAACAATCCGGATCCCGACGCCGCATTTCTTTGTCCACGTAATTAATCGCCAAACCGTTTTTGCATTTTATGACCACTGCTTCCTGCACCGTACGGCCGTCGGGCAGCGGATATTCAACGGCAAACAAATCCTTGCCGCCGCCGGAAGCGAGGGCAAACAAATGATCGCGGCTTTCCGCAACGACAACGCGCGCGGTATTGTTCAATAGTTCGTTGACCTCCTCACTGATCTTCCACTGGCGCCACACTTTGTTTGCCATAGAACGTTCCTCTCTTTTCTTTTCTCAATGAAGCTCACCCGGGCGCCTGTCCCGCGTACTGTGGCGGGAAAAGCCCGGGGTATCTGAGCGGAATCCCGCAATTCCGCTTTCAACCCCGGCCTAAAGGCCGGGGTTTTCAAAGATGCGT
>JAMWCB010000044.1 GCA_023819605.1 Candidatus Omnitrophota bacterium | reverse complement strand
CCGCCCGAAGTGGGTGCCGATGAAGCTCACCCGGGAGACTGTTCCGCAGGAACCCGGGGAATTGAGCGGAATCCCGCCATACACCGGCGGGATAAATCCCGCTGAATGGTTCAAAGCATCGTGTTCTGAACATATTTATCATAAAATTCGGCGCAGCGACATACCGAAATAACACAGACGGAATTAACAAAAGTAGATAAAGATATGTTTAAAGCGGCGATTATCGGAGCTACCGGGTATACTGGCCAGGAGCTTATGCGGATTTTAGTGCGGCATCCGCAGGTGAAGATTACGCATTTGATTGCCCGCAGTGAAGAGCATGCGCCAATCCATACCTTGTTCCCCTGGATTGAAAAGCGTCTTGATGTGGCGTGTACGAATATTCTCGATGAGGATGAGATCGCCGCGAATTGCGATATTATTTTCCTGGCGCTGCCGCATCGTGTGGCCATGGATTACGCGCCGCGGTTTCTCAGCCGGAATAAGCGGGTTATCGACTTAAGTGCGGATTACCGGCTTAAAGATGTTTCGGAATATCAAAAATGGTATGGGGTCGACCATAAGAGCCAGGAATTTGTCAAGGACAGCGTTTATGGTTTGTGCGAGTTAAACCGTGCGCAGATCGCGAAAGCGGATTTACTGGCCAATCCCGGATGTTATCCGACCGGCGCTATTTTGGGCTGCGCGCCGTTTTTGCGGGAAAAGCTGGTTGATCCGGACATAATTCTGGACGCGAAATCCGGGACCAGCGGCGCCGGGAAAGCGCCGACGGTGTCGATGTCTTTTACGGAGGTTAATGAAAATTTTAAGGCGTATAAAGTATGCGCGCACCAGCATACTCCGGAAATACTGCAGGGGCTGCGGATGGTTTCCGATGAGCCGGTTTCGTTGACGTTTGTGCCGCATTTATTGCCGTTGACTCGCGGAATTCTCAGCACGATTTATTTGCAATTAAAAAAGAATCTTTCGGTTTTTGAAGCGGTGGACGTCTGCCGGAAATTTTACGATCAAGAGCCATTTATCCGGATCCGGCCGGCGGATACGTTCCCGGAACTTAAGGACGTGGCGTATTCGAATTTTTGCGATATCGGCGTCAAGGTCGCCGGCAAACGGCTGGTGGTCATCACGGCTATCGATAATTTAGTCAAGGGAGCCGCTGGCCAGGCCGTGCAAAATTGCAATATTATGTTCGGCCTGCCGGAAACGGACGGATTGCTGCCATGAATGTTCTTGTCGACGGTACGATCAGTTCGCCGCTTGGATTTAAGAGTAACGGATTGTGCTGCGGTATCCGCAGCAGCAAGCCGGACTTGGCGTTGATTTATTCAATCGTGCCGGCGCAGGCAGTCGGCATGTTTACGCGTAACCGCGTTAAAGCCGCGCCGGTATTGATATGTCAGCGGCATTTACGGCGGCGGGCGGCGCAGGTAATCGTGGCGAACAGTGGCAATGCGAATTGCTGCACGGGCGAGCGCGGTATGCGCGACGCACGGCAGGTCGTCGCCGCCGTAGCGCGGCAATTGCGCGTCGCGAAGCAGTTGGTGCTGCCGGCATCTACCGGGGTAATTGGAAAGTATTTACCGGTGGAGAAGATTCTTGCCGGTGTGCCGGCGCTTGCTACGGGATTAAATTTTGACCGGGCCGCGGAAACCGCGCGGGCGATTATGACGACGGATCGTTTCCCGAAGCAGTTGGCTGTTGAATTGAAAATCGGAGGCAAGCGGGTGGTAATCGGAGCAGTGGCCAAAGGCGCCGGGATGATTTGCCCGGATATGGCGACGATGCTCTGTTTTATTACTACGGATGTGAAGATTACCGCGGCGGCGCTGCGCGCGGCATTGCGCGCGGCGGTTGCGGATTCATTTAACTGTATCAGTGTTGACGGGGATATGAGTACTAATGACGCGGCGATCATCCTGGCCAATGGGCTGGCGGACAATCGTCTCCTGACGGAGCAGAACGTCGGGTTTAAGCAATTTACCGCGGCGTTGCGCCATGTTTGCACCGTGCTGGCCAAACAAATGGTCGAAGACGGCGAAGGCGCGACCAAGATTATTGAAATCCGGGTGGAAGGCGCAAAGACGCCGGCTGAGGCCAAACGTGCCTGCCGGCAGATGGCAAATTCGCCTTTGATTAAGACGATGATCGCCGGTGAGAATCCGAATTGGGGACGCATCCCGGCGGCGATCGGCGCGGCCGGTGTTAATTTTGCCGAGAAGAATCTGGAGATTGTGCTGCAAGGGCAAACGGTGTACGCACGGCAGCAGCCGCTCTTGAAGGATTATGCCGCGATGCATCAGAAATTAAAAACCAAGGAAGTGCAGATTACGGTGCGGTTGCGGCGGGGAAATTGTGCGCACCGGATGTGGGCCAGCGATTTTACGCAGGAATACGTGCGTATTAATACTGAGTATAATTGAACGGTTGAATCTGTATGCTAAAAGAAGCTACGAAAAAAGTCGATATCCTCATCGAAGCTTTGCCGTATATCCGGCAGTTTTACGGTAAAGTCGTGGTAGTTAAATACGGCGGCAGCGCTGTCGAAGAATCGGATTTAAATCATTCGATTCTCGAAGATATTACGTTTATGAACCATGTGGGAATTCATCCGGTGGTGGTGCACGGCGCCGGGCCGTTTATTACCAAGCGCATGCAGCAGGCGGGCATTGAAGTTAAATTTCTCGACGGCATACGTTATACCGATGCCGCGGCGCTGAATATCGTGGTTGATTCGCTCAACGAAGTCAACCGCAATATCGTGCGTGAACTGAAAGGATTCGGCAACGAAGCCAAAGGTTTTGTCGGTAAAAACGGCGAGCTGATCACCGCGGAAAAAAAGAAGGGTTCGGTCGATTATGGTTTTGTCGGCGAGATCAGCGGGGTTGACCGGAAGCTCATTTATAGCCTGCTGAACGCGAAAATCGTGCCGGTGATCGCGCCGTTGGGCGTGGACAGCGCCGGGCAGGTGTACAATTTAAATGCCGACACCGTGGCCGCGGAAGTAGCGCGCAGTTTGGACGCGGAGAAGCTTGTTTTATTGACGAATGTGCGCGGGATCATGACGGATGTGCAGGATCCTGATTCCTTAATTTCCAGTATTACCTTGCCGGAACTGCGCCGGTTGATCGAAGCCGGGGTGGTCACCGGCGGCATGATCCCGAAAGTACAGGCGTGCATTAAAGCCGCCGAACGCGGCGTGCGGAAAACGCATATTATCGAAGCGGATATTTTACACGCGCTGCTTTTGGAAATTTATACGGACAAGGGTATCGGGACGGAAATTATCAATCAAAACGCTTGAGGAGAGTTATGTCCACATCGCCATTGACACAGGAAGTTATCGGGCAGCATAACGAATATGTTATGCAGAACTACACGCGCAAGGATGTGGTCATTGTCAAAGGCCGCGGCAGCTGGGTTTGGGACGCCAATAAAAAAATGTACCTTGATTTTTTTCCGGGTTGGGCGGTCAGCGGCATTGGCCATTGCCATCCGCGCGTGGTTAAGGCGATAAGCGAGCAGGCGAAGAAGATTTTGCATGTGCCGAATAATTATTACAACGAGTTGCAAGGACAGCTGGCGATGAAAATATCGCTGAATTCTTTCGGCGGCCGGGTGTTTTTCTGTAATTCCGGCGCGGAGGCAAACGAAGGGGCGATCAAGCTGGTGCGAGCTTTCGGGAATCCGGACCGAAATGAAATTATTACGATGGAAGGCTCGTTTCACGGCCGGACGTTGGCTTGCACGGCTGCCACTGGCCAGCAGAAATACCAAAAAGGTTTTGAGCCGCTGCCGCCGGGATTTACGCATGTGCCGTTCAACGATAAAGAAGCGTTGAAACAGGCGGTAAGCGACCGTACGGTGGCGGTCATGTTGGAGTTAATCCAGGGCGAAGGCGGCGTGCGCATCGCGACGCCGGAATATGTGCGGTATGTGCGGGAATTATGTTATGAGCGTAATATGCTCATGATCGTCGATGAAGTGCAGACCGGTATGGGGCGCACCGGGAAATATTTTGCCTATCAGAATTACGGTATCGAGCCGGATGTGATGACTTTGGCGAAAAGCCTGGGCGGCGGCGTGCCGATCGGCGCTCTGGTTATGCAGAATAAAGTGTCCGGGATACTCGGTCCCGGCATGCACGCGTCGACCTTCGGCGGCAATCCGCTTGCCTGTGCCGCCGGCTTGGCCGTATTTGAGGCAATCGAACGGGAACGGTTGTTGGCGAACGTCGAAACGATGGGTGCGTATCTGATGGAGCGTTTGCAGGATTTGAAAAAAGAATTCCCGGTGATCCGGGAGGTGCGCGGCAGGGGGCTGATGTTCGGGCTGGACTTGATTACGAACGCGCCGAAAGCCTACGAGTTTTGTTTATCCAACGGGCTGCTGATCAATTGCACACAGGGTAACGTCCTGCGGATTATGCCGGCGCTGAATGTGGCTAAACAGGAAATCAATCAGGCGCTGCCGGTGTTGCGGGAAGCGTTGGCGCGTTGTTGAGCGGAAGGCGTGGCGGGTATGAATAAAGATTTGTTGACGGGATTCGATTTGTCGGCCGCGGATGTGCGTGATTTATTCGCGTTAACGCGGGATTTGAAAAAAAAGCGTTTCACGGATGTCCTTCGGAATAAAACCGTAGGGTTGATTTTTCAGAAGCCTTCGGCGCGCACGCGGATTTCTTTTGAAGTCGGCGCGTATCAGTTGGGCGCACAATGCGTGTATCTTGCGCCGCAGGATATCCGTTTGGGCGAACGGGAATCCATTGCGGACAGCGCGCGGGTTTTTTCCCGTTATTTGGATTGCGTGATCACACGCACGTTTTCGCATCAACTGGTGGAAGAATTGGCGCGCAACGCGGCGATTCCGATTATCAACGGGTTAAGCGACGAGTATCATCCCTGCCAGGCTTTGGGAGATATGTTTACGATTTATGAAATCACCGGTTCGTGCCGTGGGGTGACGTTGTGCTATGTCGGTGACGGCAATAACGTGCTGCACTCGTTGCTGGCCTTGGCCGCGAATCTGGGCCTGCGTCTGGTCGCCGCGACGCCGCGCAACTACCAGCCGTGCCCGGATATCTGGGCGCTGGCGCAGGAACGCGCGCAGAAGACCGGCGCGGCGCTTGAGTATACGACCGATCCGGTTGCCGCGGTCAAAGACGCGGATTTCGTTTATACCGATGTTTGGGTGTCGATGGGGCAGGAACAGGAAACCGCCCGGCGGCGCAAGGTTTTCCGTGCGTACCAGTTGAATCGGGAATTGCTTGCGCACGCGCCGGCGCAGGCGAAGATTATGCATTGCATGCCCATGCACCGCGGCGAAGAGATAACCGACGAGATCGCCGATTCGCCGCACGCGGTGATTTTCGACCAGGCGGAAAACCGTCTGCATGTGCAAAAAGCGGTGATGGCCCGGCTGGCGGCCGGCGCCGGAAAAAAGAAAAATCCCCGCCGGACGCGGGATTGAACCATAATCATCGAGCGAGGAGTGGCGTGTGAAGAAAAAAGTAGTATTGGCATATTCGGGCGGCTTGGATACGTCGTGTATTGTGTACTGGCTGAAAGAACGCGGTTACGACGTGGTGGCGTTTTTGGCGGATTTAGGACAGCAGGAAGATTTGCGCGCGGCAAAAGAGCGGGCGTTGAAGATTGGCGCGTCCAACGTGTATATCGCCGACGTGCGGGAGGAGTTTATTCATAATTTCATCTATCCGGCGATCAAGGCTAACGCCGTTTATGAAGGACGGTATCTGTTAGCTACCGCTCTGGGCCGGCCGTTGATTGCGAAATACCTGGTGGAAACCGCGCATCGCGAGAAAGCGCAGTATATCGCCCACGGCTGTACCGGCAAAGGCAATGACCAGGTGCGGATTGAAATCACCGCGAATATTCTCGACCCGCGACTGGAAATCCTGGCGCCGGTGCGGGAGTGGGAATTTACCTCGCGCGAAGAAGAAATCGAATACGCTAAAGAAAAAAAGATTCCCATCGAGGTGACGAAAAAGAAACCGTACAGCCTGGACAAAAATTTATGGGGGATCAGCATCGAATGCGGTATTCTTGAAGATCCCTATGTCCAACCGCCGGAGGACGCCTATCAGGTAACGGTTTCTCCCGAGAAGGCGCCGGCCAAGCCGCAGTACCTGGTGCTCGGTTTTGAAAAAGGCGTGCCGGTGAGCATCGACGGCCGGGCATATAAACCGCAGGATCTTTTAGAAACGCTGAATAAACTCGGCGGCGCGCACGGCATCGGCCGTACGGATATGGTGGAAAACCGTTTGGTCGGTATTAAATCGCGCGAGGTGTATGAAGCGCCGGCCGGCTGGATTATCCATACCGCGCATCGCGAATTGGAATCATTGGTGCTTGACCGGGAGGCGAGCCATTTTAAGCAGGGTATCGATGCCAAATACGCGGAATTGATTTATAACGGTTTTTGGTATTCGCCGTTGAAGCATGCCCTGGACGGGTTCATTAACGCGACGCAGAAGTTTGTCAGCGGCGATGTGCGTCTGAAGTTGTATAAAGGCAGCTGTGTGTGCGTGGGGCGGCGTTCCGCACACTCGCTCTACAGTAAAGCCTTGGCGACGTATACGAAGGAAGATATATTCGACCAAAAATTAGCTGCCGGCTTTATTAAAATTTTAGGCATGCCGTATAAACAGGTGGCGCGGCAGGCGCGCGGGAAATAGAGCAACGGAGAAACCGTATGGCTACATTATGGGGTGGACGATTTAAGAAACCGATTGATCCGGATTTTGAAACGTTTTCCCGGTCCATTCAGTATGACTACCGTTTAGCGGAATACGATATCTATCATTCGCTGATCCATACGCGGGCGTTGAAAAACGGCGGTATTCTCGACGGCCAGGAATGCGAACGGATCCTGGCGGCACTGGGCGAAGTCCTGCGGGAGGTCGAGCAGGGAACCTATACGCCGGATGCGGCTGCCGAAGATATCCATTCGGAAATTCACGGCCGGTTGGAGAAAAAGATCGGCGCGCTGGCGGCAAAACTGCATACGTTGCGTTCGCGCAACGATCAGATTGCCTTTGACGAGAAATATTACTGCCTGCAGGTCACCGTAAATATTACGCGGCGGTTGGAAGACGTCCTGGATGCGCTGATGCAACTTTCCCGGAAATACCCGGAGCAGCCGTTTGTCGGGTACACGCACACGCAACGGGCGCAGGTGGTCTTATTCAGCGATTACCTGGGCGCTTTTTTCCTGATGTTCAAGCGGGATCTGGAGCGTATCAAAGAATTCGGGGACCGTACGATTCCGTATATCGGCGCCGGCGCGTTGGCGGGCAGTTCGCTGAACCGCAAAGATTACGCGCGCGCGATTCAGGATTTGTTCGGCGATACGGAAACCGCGGTGCGGCCGGTGGAGAATTCCTTAGACAATGTCGCGGACCGGGATTTTCTGGCGGAATTGCTGAGCATCCTGTCGATCGTTCAGATGCATTTGTCGCGGCTGGCGGAAGATTTTATTTTGTATTCCACGCAGGAATTCGCGCTGCTTGATCTGCCCGAAGAATTTTGCACGGGCAGCAGCCTGATGCCGCATAAAAAAAATCCGGATTTTCTGGAGTTGGTGCGCGGCTACACCGGAAAAATATACGGCAATCTTATGGCGTTGCTCACGACGATGAAGGGTCTGCCGCTGACGTATAACCGGGATATGCAATTGGATAAAGAGCCGGTATTCGAGGCGGTGGCGATTGTTGAGAAGGAGTTGCAAATCTTGGCGAAATTATTGCCGGGCGTGGCGGTCGAGGAAGCCGCGGTCGCGCGGGCATTGCAGGATGAATTCCTCTATGCCACGGAAATTGCCGAATTTCTTGTTTTTCAGCGCGTGGCGTTTAAGGAGGCGCATGATATCGTCGGCCGGTTGGTGCGCTACGCTAAGGAGAATAAGGTATCCTTGAAAACGATGAGCGATGGGCAGCTGGCGGAGTTCCATCCGGCGCTGCGGCAGCAGGAAATGGCCCGGATAATCGATCCGCAGTACGCGATCAGTTCGAAAAAAACGATTTCGCACAAATTGCCGGAATATCATGCATGATTTCAAATTAAAAAACAACACGCTGTATTGCGAACAGGTGCCGTTGGAACGTATTGCCGCCGCTGTCGGCACGCCGGTGTTTGTGTACAGCCGTAAGACGTTGTTGGACCATTTGCGCAAATTGCAGCGGGCGTTCGCGCCGGTGGACGCGTTGATTTGTTATTCGATGAAAGCGAATTCGAATTTGAGCATTTGCCGCCTGTTGACCCAGGCTGGGGCTGGGGTGGATATCGTCTCCGGCGGCGAGCTGTATCGGGCGAAAAAAGCGGGCGTGCCGGGAGAAAAAATCGTGTACGCGTCGGTGGGGAAAACGATGGAAGAAATAGAAGAAGCCCTCGCCGCCGGTATCGCTTTTTTTAACGTGGAATCGAAACCGGAACTGGAATTGATTGATGCCGTCGCCGGACGTTTGAAAAAATGCCCCGCGGCGGCGATCCGGGTAAATCCGGACGTGGATGCGCACACGCACCACTACATTACCACCGCGAAAAAACAAAATAAGTTCGGCATCGATTTTGATGCTGCCGAAGAAATTTTTTTACGGACGGCTCCGCGTTTGCGGCATGTGCGGCTGTGCGGCATTCATGTGCACATTGGTTCCCAGATCGAACACGTCACGCCGTTTGTGGAAGCGTTGAAGAAAACCGCGGCGTTTATCGCCCGTCTGAACGGCCGCGGCGCGGCGATCACCCATCTGAATATCGGCGGCGGGTTGGGGATTATTTATCATCGTGAAAAACCTCAGACTGCCGATGCGTACGCGCGGGTGATTCTGCCGATTTTGCGCAAAACCGGCTTACGGATCATAATGGAGCCGGGCAGGTTTATCGCCGGCAATGCCGGCGTGTTGCTGACGAAGGTGCTCTATGTCAAAGATACCGCGGCGAAGCGTTTTGTTATCGTGGACGCGGCGATGAACGATTTGATTCGCCCGTCGTTCTACGGCGCTTACCATGATTTGGTGGTTATGCCGGCGGCGCGCGGCGGCCGGCGGCGCGCCGCGGATGTCGTCGGCCCCGTTTGTGAGAGCGGTGATTTTCTGGCCAAAGACCGTTTGTTGCCGGCGGGCGTGCGGCAGGGGAATGTCATCGCCGTGCTGAGCGCCGGCGCGTATGGGTTCAGTATGTCCAGCAATTACAACAGCCGTCGGCGGGCAGCGGAAGTGCTGGTTTCCGGCGATCGATACAGGGTGATCCGCAAACGGGAGACGTACCAGGACCTGGTGCGCAATGACGTAATCGGCGAGTCGTGAGGGAGAGTCTATGAGCGCAAAAAAGCAGGTACAAAAGAAAGCACCGGCAAAAAAGCCCGCAGCCGCAGCGGTGCGCAAAAAGAAATTCGTGTTCACGAAAATGGTTGCTTCCGGCAACGATTTTATTGTCTGCGACAATCGCCGGGGCTTGTTCACCAATGGGCGAGAACTTGCCGCTGCTCTTTGCCCGCGCACCGAGGCGGTCGGCGCCGACGGGTTGATTTTTATCGAAAAATCCCGCCGGGCGGATTTCCGCATGCGTATTTTTAACTCGGACGGTTCCGAGGCGGAAATGTGCGGCAATGGCCTGCGTTGTGCCGCGCTTTTTTGCTGAAAGAAAACGGCGAAAATTGAAACGCTGGCCGGGATGCTCGAGGCGCAGATCAATACCGAATCGATCAAGGTGCGGATGACCGAGCCGAAAGATTTGCGCCTGAACGTGGGCGTGGAATTGGACGGGCGGATTTTTCAGGTAGATTTCATCAATACCGGCGTGCCGCATGCCGTGCATTTTGTGCCGGAAATTGATTCCGTGAATGTGCGGCAATTGGGCCGGGTTATCCGTTATCACCGCGAATTCGCGCCGCAGGGCACGAATGTGGATTTCGTCAAAATCATCGAGCCGGAATTGGTCGCGATCCGCACTTACGAGCGCGGCGTGGAAAATGAAACGCTGGCCTGCGGCACCGGAGCCGTCGCCGCGGCCTTGCTCAGTCATCATAAATTCGGCGGACGGTTGGGGAAATTCTGTATGCAGGTACAGACGCGCGGTGGGGAAGTGCTGAAAGTATATTTCGATTACCGGGGATTCGGTTTTAAAGACGTTTGGCTGGAAGGCAAAGCACGCATCGTTTACCAGGGAGAGTGTTATGTTTAAAGGCGCGATGGTCGCGATCGTTACACCGTTTAAAGAGGGAAAAGTTGATGAGAATACGCTGGCGAAGCTGGTCGAGTTCCAGATTAAAAATAAAACCAGCGCGATTGTGCCCTGCGGCACTACCGGCGAATCGGCGACGTTATCGTTTGCCGAACATGAGCGGGTAATCGAGTTGGTGGTCGAAACGGCGGCCAAACGCGTGCCGGTTATTGCCGGCACCGGTTCGAATAATACCGCCGAAGCGGTGCGTCTGACGCGGCATGCGAAGGAAGCTGGCGCGGATGCGGCGCTGTTGATTGCGCCGTACTATAATAAGCCGACCCAGAAAGGAATGTATCTGCATTTTAAGCAGATCGCCGAAAGCGTCGAGTTGCCGCTGGTTCTTTACAATATTGCCGGCCGCACGGCGGTGAATATGGAGCCGGAAACGATTGCCAAACTTGCGCATGATTTCCCGAGTATCGTCGGCGTCAAAGAAGCATCGGGAAATTTAGAACAGATGTCCCGGATTAAGGCGCTCTGTCCGCCGTCGTTTGCGCTGATTTCCGGCGACGACGCGCTGACCCTGCCGGTATTGGCGATCGGCGGCACGGGCGTCATTTCCGTAGTGTCGAATATCGTGCCGCACGATGTGGCGAAGATGGTCGACGAATTTGAGAAAGGCAATCTTAAAAAAGCGCGGGAAATGCATTATAAGCTTTTGCCGTTGATTAAGGCGATGTTTATCGAAACCAATCCGATTTGCGTTAAAACCGCGATGGAGCTGCTCGGCTTATGCGAGCCGGGATTGCGGCTGCCGTTGTGCGCGATGAGCGAGGAAAATTTAAAAAAATTAAAGCAGGCGCTCGATGAGTACGGCCTGACTGCGGAGAAAAAAAGAAAATGATACGAGTCGGCATTTACGGTTGTTGCGGGAAAATGGGCAAGCGTCTTGCGGCGCTGACGGCGGCGGACGCGCAGTGCAAGCTTACGGTTTTAGTCGAGCGGGCCGGCCATCCGGAAATAGGGCAAACGATGCACGGCGTACAGGTCAGCGATTCTTTGGACGCCATTGCGCCGGCGGACGTCGTTATTGATTTTACCGTGCCGCAGGCGAGCCTGCAGCTTTTGCCGGCGGCGCTGCGGCATAAAAAAGCGCTGGTTATCGGCACTACCGGTATGGACGCGGCGCAGCAGGAGCAGGTCAAACAGGCGGCGCGCGCGATTCCCATCGTGTTTTCGCCGAATATGTCCGTCGGCGTCAATGTGCTGTTTGCGTTGATTAAAGATGCGGCCGCGAAACTGAACGATTACCGCGTATCGATCGTGGAATACCACCATATTCATAAGAAAGACGCGCCGAGCGGTACGGCCAAGCAAATCGCCGCGATTATCGAAGCGCAGACTGGCAAGGCAGTCACGGATATCAAAGCCATCCGCGAAGGCGAAATTGTCGGCGATCACGACATCCGATTTGAGAGTGATGTCGATGTTCTTGAAATTCGCCATTCCGCGAAAACCCGTGATATTTTCGCCCAGGGCGGCGTAGCCGCGGCGCGTTGGATTTTCGGCAAGCCCGCCGGCCTCTATAGCACTAAAGACGTGCTGGGTCTGTAGAGAAGGGGTCAGCCCTCGAAACTCGACTTTCGGTAAGTGAGAATGATATGTGATAAAAACCGAGGGGCGACGGAAGTACATTGCTGCAAGCTACAGGTCAAAACTTGTAAAACCGAGGGACGAGAACCTCGGTTCAAATGAGCGGAGAGAGAAGAGGATGTGAGTATGCCGGAAAAAAATATACCCGTAAAAAAATTAGCGTTGACCAATACGAAGCAGGAGATGTTGGATTCCTATAATGCCTTGGTTAAACAATTGGAAGAAAAAGAAAAAATGGCGTTGAAGCCGGAAGATGCGGTGGAGCGAAAAAAGAGCGCGGAGGCAGTGAAAATAGCCGATGGGCTTTCCCTGGACGGCATCGTTAAGGGCATGAATGAGTTGCGGATGGATATCGGCAAAGTGTTTACGCGTTTAGCCGATTCGCTGGAGTCGGAGCTTGGTAAATATGAAAAGGTCAAAGCCGCGGTAGAAGTTCGTGAAAAACATTTGCAGGAAATATACGGTATTGAGCGAGCCGCGCAAACGCTGGCGGCATTACTGGAAGCGCAGGCGAAAAAACGCGAAGAATTTGAACAAGAGATGAGCGCGCGAAAAACGGAATTGACGGCGGAGCTGGACACGCTTCGGGTGGAATTCCAGAATGAAAAGAAAAATTATGAGGCTCAGAAGAAAGAGCGCGATGAGACGGAATTGAAAAAACGCCAGCGGGAACGCGAAGAGTATGATTACGCGTTTAAGCGCGAGCAGCAACAGTCTCGCCATGGTTTAGATGATGATAAGTCGCGGCAGGAAAAAGAATTGTCGGTTAAAAAAGAAAGCGTGGAGAGGGATTTGCTTGAGCGGGAGAAGAAAATTGCGGACGCGGAAAAGCGGCTTGCTGAGATGCAAAAGAAGCTTGATGGATATGCCAAAGAAATGGATGCGGCGGTGCAGTGTGCCGTAAAGGAAACAGCGGAAAAGCTGCAGGCAGATACGCGTTTGCGGGAAGAGTTGTTGAATAAAACCAATGAGGGCGAGAAGAACGTTCTGCGCTCCCAGGTTGAAGCGTTGGAGCGGACGGCCAAAGATCAGAAAGAGCAGATTTCGCGCCTGTCCCAACAATTGGAAAAGGCCTACCAGAAGATTGAAGATATTGCCGTCAAGACCGTCAGCGGTGTGGCGGAAGTAAAAGCGTCCGCGGCTGCGGCGGTGGCGCGCAGTGAAGAGTCGGCAAAAAAAACCGCCGAACGCTAACCCGGATATTTCACCTTCCTGATGAAATATCCGGGGTAACCATTTTACGCGCGGGGAGACGCGGCGAAGCGGGTATTCTCGCGTGAGGGACGATTGCCGTGCATATCGATATTGAGCGTCTAAACGAACAAGAGTTGCTGGATTTGCACCATCGGATCGTCGCGCGTTTGAAATTTCTCAAAGAAGCGCGCGCGCATACGGCGATGGTCGAATTCAGCATCGGCGAGCGGGTGTCGTTTACGCCGCCGGATCGGCAGCCGCTGTTCGGTATTTTGATCCGTTATAATCGCAAAACGGTCAGTGTCCTTACCGATAACGGCGTGCAATGGAACGTCGCTCCGCAAATGCTGCGGCGCGTGCTGCCGTCGATGCGATAGGTTTTAGCGGCATCCGCCGGCGCGCGGGTACGCGAATACATCAACGGGCAATTGGCCACGGATGTCGCCGGATCCGGCTTGGCGCTGGGGCAGGGTGTGCCTATGGAAATCGCGGCCTGGTCGGTGGTAGGCTTTACCAATTACAGCGACGCGATTGATGAATTCAAGATTTATAATCAGGCGCTATCCGCGGAAAATATCGCGGCGGAGTATCAAAAATATCCCCGGTAGATGCCTGATGGCGTGAAGGCAATCAGGCGATCAGAGGAAATCGTTGAGCGCGGCACGGGCGGCAAATCCCTGCCGCGTTCTTTGTCTCGGACAGGTTTTTTGACAAATCCAGCGCCAGGGTATATGATAAAAAAATAGGTGTCGCGATGGAAGATTTCGATATTTTCGGAAATACGTGCCCGGAAAAAATGCCGCCGCATTTTTTCTCCGGCGCGCGGCGTATCAATTACCCGACCGCCGTCAGAGCAAGCGTCGAGGCGCAGGATTATTCGATTTGTCCGCGACATTGGTATGTTGATGCTGTTTTTATTTGTGAGGCATGTCAGAAAGAATTTACCTGGACGGTTGCCGAGCAGCGCGTTTGGTTTGAAGAGTACTGCTTTTGGGTGGATTCTCTGCCAAAGCACTGTCTGGCCTGCCGGCGGCAGCGCCGTTATCTGACGCAGCTGCGCAAAGAATACGACGAAATTCTTGCTGCCGCGCGCAGCGGTTCTGACGTGAAGTTGAAGCAACGGGTCATTGAGCTGGTTGATTGCTTGGAATCGTCGGCCGGGAAAATTCCGGACAGAATGCGGGCGGCGCGTGGTGTATGCAAACGGCAGCTGAAAAATAGCGCGGAAGCAGGCCGGACATGATAAAACAATGGGGGATAGTTTTACTGGCGGTGGCTGGGATGATTTGCGGTTGCGCGCAGGTTGATTTCCATGCGCGCAATCGGCTTGACGGCCGGTTGCGCTTGCGGTTGGAGCAGCCGGTGCAATCGGTGAAGGTGAATTTAACGGCGCCGGAGAAGTCTGATCGCCTTGCGCCGGAAGAGTATGCGCGTTTTCTGGAAGATGCTTTGCGTGAAAAAGGTTATCTGGTTTCCGATACCTCTTCGGCGGCGGATGTATCGTTGCATATAACCGTCAGGCTGCGTAAAAAGAAAGAAGGCACCTGGTTATATTTCTTCCCGGTTTTTATCGCGAACTTTGTGCATACGGTCGACGGCATGCAATGGACAGTGCGTTTTCAATCCGGCCGCCGGGAAAAGACGGTGGTCTATCGCGTTTATTATCCCCTGCCCGGAGCGGCAAATCGTGAGCAGGCGATGCGCCGTGTGGTTGAGGCGTTGCTTACGGATTTACAGGCAATGAATCCTCGTAGGGTAGTTATCCGAGATGCCGGTAGGCATTGTTCCCCCCTGTAAAATAATTCGGTGATACCCTTTACAAAAAAGCAAAAATTGTGTAGACTCATATTTTCTGTCGCCGGACCGGATGAGTTCGTTCTCATCGGCTGGCACGGTATATGTGTAGGCATTTACGAGTCTGGTGTTAAGGATCAAGGACAACGTGATTTCGGCAAATAATATTTCATTGCAATATGGACAGCGCAAGCTCTTTTCCGGCGTCAACATCGTTTTTTCGCCGGGGAATTGCTATGGACTGATCGGCGCCAACGGTTCCGGTAAATCGACATTTTTAAAAATTTTGGCCGGGGAAATCGATTCCAGCACCGGCGAAGTAGTCGTGCCGACCGGCAAGCGGGTATCGTTGTTGAAGCAGGATCAATTCGCGTTCGATGCCTACCCGGTGTTGACCACGGTGATTATGGGGCATAAACGTCTTTATGATATTATGACCGAAAAGGACGCTCTGTACGCTCAAGAGGATTTTTCCGAGGCGGACGGGCTGCACGCTTCAGAATTGGAAGCTCAGTTTTCCGAGCTCGACGGATGGAATGCCGAGGCCGAGGCGGCGAAATTGCTCAGCGACCTCGGGGTGGAAGAATCTCTGCATGAATTGCCGATGAAACAATTGGAATCCGCGCAAAAAGTGCGGGTGCTATTGGCGCAGGCGCTGTTCGGCAACCCGGATATTTTATTGTTGGACGAGCCGACTAACCATCTGGATGTGGAAACTTGCATGTGGTTGGAAGAATTTCTCTGTAATTTTGAAAACACGGCGATCGTGGTTTCGCATGACCGGCACTTTCTGGATAAGGTCTGTACGCATATCGCGGATGTCGATTTCGGCAAAATCCAGCTCTATGCGGGAAATTTCAGCTTTTGGCAGGAATCGAGCCAGTTGGCGCTGCGCCAGCGCAGCGAAGCCAATAAAAAGATTGAGGAAAAGCGTAAAGAATTGCAGGCGTTTATCGCGCGGTTCAGCGCCAACGCTTCGAAATCACGCCAAGCGACCAGCCGGAAGAAGACGCTTGAAAAATTGACGTTGGACGATATTAAGCCGTCGTCGCGGAAATATCCCTACATTGCTTTCCAGCAGGAACGCGAGGCGGGAAACGACCTTTTGGAGATTGACGACGTATCGCTGGCTTTGGACGGCCAGGTGATGTTTGAAAAATTTTCCCTGCATGTGCGCAAAGGCGATAAAATCGCTTTTGTCGGAACCCATGCTCTCGGAACGACCCTATTATTCCAGGTATTGATGGATGAAGTGAAGCCGGACAGCGGTTCGTTTAAATGGGGTGTTTCCACCCGTCGTGCGTATTACCCCAAAGATAATTCCGCCTATTTTAATGTTGATCTCAATATTGTTGACTGGCTGCGCCAGTATTCGCGCGAAACCGACGAAAGTTTTGTGCGCGGGTTTCTGGGGCGCATGCTGTTTTCCGGCGAAGAATCGCTCAAGCCGGTCAAAGTCCTGTCCGGGGGAGAGCGGGTGCGCTGCATGTTGTCGCGGATGATGCTCAGTCAGGCGAATGTGCTGATTCTGGACGAGCCGACCAACCATTTGGATTTGGAATCGATCTCCGCGTTAAATAAAGGACTGGAGCAGTTTCCCGGAACCGTGCTTTTTTCTTCGCATGACCACCAGCTGGTTCAGACCGTGGCCAACCGCATCATCGAAATCACCCCGCGTGGCTATATTGACCGCGTTGGTACTACCTTTGACGAATATCTCGCCAACGAAAATATCAAACAACGGCGTCATCAGTTATACATATAACCGGAATCGGATATCTTACCGCTTTCCACAATCCCGCATTGTGGAAAACTGGGACGCGTTGCGTTGTCCGGGCGATTTTTATAGCGAATCATTAATCGCGTGCAATTTTTTTCGATTGGCGTCAAGCGGTAGCGGTTTTAAGGTCGGAATGATATCGCTGTCGGCCGGTCTTTCGAAGAGATTCATCTCAGTCACCAAAACCGTCTTCAGATTTATTTCTCCGAGCGTGCCGGTAACGCGTTCGATTTCCGCTAACCCGGATATTTCACCAGGAAGGTGAAATATCCGCCCGAAGGGCCGATGAAGCTCAGCCAGGCGATTGTCCGGCGGGGTGCAGAGGGACCCCGCCGAATTGAGCGGAATCCCGCCATACATCGGCGGGATAAATCCCGCCATACATCGGCGGGATAAATTAAATCGGTACGATTTATACTGAACGTTAGCCGGTCGCGCCGCAGCGAGAAATGCTTAGGTTCAGTTATACCGGCTCCCTTAAAGAAGTCCTTATAAGAACGGTGCAAT
>JAMWCB010000173.1 GCA_023819605.1 Candidatus Omnitrophota bacterium | reverse complement strand
GATTTTACAGGCCTTGCAGGCCGATCAGTACATTTTCAAAATAGACGAAAATCAAAAGCAATTGGAACTGTTCAACTTATAACCGGACAGTAGTGATCATAATCCTGAATTCCGTCTATTTTTTAAAATATAGCATATACGGGTAAAAGCCACAATACCGGCAGTTGATTTGTGTGGCTAATTTAAACGCTGCCCGGATCTTGTCGTTACAATCTACATCTCATATCTCGTCCATCGTCTCTCGTCCATCGTCCTTCGGTATTTCATCCCTCGTCCATCGTCCCTCGATACTTCGTCCTTCTTCCGTCGCTTCATTTGATCTCGCCAATAATTTCTCCCATAAACCCCTGCAGCAACTCCCGCGCCACGTCGGTCGCCAGGCCGTCACAGCGCAATGACGCGCGCACAAGCATCGCTTCCACCGGCACACGCCGCACCCGCGCGCTGAGCAAGGCCATCTGCTGAATAAAGTAATTATTAAAAATTTTGCCATTAATCGTATAACAGTAACTGACCATTTCGATTCCCTGTTCGGTTTTCAACACAAAATAATTTACGCGCACCGCGTCACCGCCGTTGCCGCCGATTAGCCACTGTCCCCGCTCGAGCATTTCATTATTTGTGGAACCTAAATAACAATATTCCGGTTCATGAATACTGGAACGTTTGGCACTGCCTTTCAGAAAATACAATTGGAGGGAGTTTCCTGCCGCATTCGCGTACTGGCCGACGACCGCCGCGCGCGTACCCAGAATATCTAAAAACATCTCCGGTATCGGCACTTCTTTAAGAAACCGCCACTGCCCGACGGCAGCCGGCAGCGGCGGTTTAAGCGATTCCGCCGGATGATCGATAGCCGTGCTCCTTAAGAAAAAAGATATCGCGGCAAAAACAGCCAATACCGCGGCGCTGACCCGCAGGCAGTGTTCACGCCGGATATTTTCCGCGGCAGTCTGCACCGATGTCCCTGCCGCATCCGGCGCCGGCTCCGTTTGCGGCGCCGGCGCACCGCCGGCGGCTTGCCGCGAAAAAAGAACGGAATACGGCTGGATCATAGACATAACTTTGCGCAGGCCGATCAACCCGGCAAACGCAAACAAAAAAACCAACATGCCGGAAAAATCATGGAACCAGCCCATAGCCGCTTTTTCGCCGTATACGTAATATACCGCAACTAAGAGAATAATCCGCAGGACGTTGGCGAAGAGCGCAATCGGAACAGACAGGAGAAAAAAAACAACCATCCGCCAGCGTTTAAAATCGCTGATATAGGCAAACAATAAACTCAGCGCCGCCAAGGAAATCAGCGAACGCAAGCCGCTGCAGGGCGAACCGACCATCAGCACGCCGTTCGGTAAATAGACCAGGCTGCCGGAAAGCTTTAACGGAATAAATGTCGCGGCGACCGCAGCGGCAATCTGCGCGGCAAATATTTTCATATGAAAACTAAGCGCCAGGGTCATCACCTTGGGCAGCGGAACCATAAAAAGCAGATAGGCTAAAGAAAAAGAACAGGCCTTGACTACCGCCGCTCCCCATTGATACAGAGCGAACCCGGTAATCGTGCCGATTATCGCCAAGACGCTTAAAAAATTAAGCTCAAGAAAAGAAGCAAGGCCATGCAGGCTTAGGCAAAAAACAAGCACCGCCAATCCACGGGGATCGGGCGGAGCAAGAAGCGCGGGCAGGGCTGCCCGCCGGCGAAACACCAAATACGCGCTGACCAGCGGCACCAGATACCCATGCGCATAAAAAGATTCCGCCTCGGAAAAGCGATAAGACAACCACGCAAATGTCGGGGTATATATAAAGACGAATGCGGCGGCCGCAACCGCCCCTACGGCGTAAATCATCCGCATATCAAAGGCCTTTTTTTAGTTTTTCCAATTCCCGCGCGGCAACCTGCGCCAACGGTTGATTCGGGAAACGCTCAACGACCGTCTGAAAATAACGTTCTGCTTCCGCCGGCTTCTTATAATAATCGCGGAACAGCAGCGCCAGTTTAAACCAGGCGCCGGCTTCGATTACGGTCGCGGCATATTTTTTTGCCTGCTCCTGCAAAAAAACAACCGCGGCATCAAGCTGACTGGTGCCGACGTAGCAATCCGCCGCTAATTGCAGCGCAAAGATCGCCGCATCCGGCGATATTTCTTTATGACGATCGATTATATTTTGATAAAAAACAACCGCTTCCGCGAACAAGGTACGCGCGTTTTCTTCCTGGCGCGCAATGACCGCGCGACCCAACAGATAGGTCGGCACTTCCAACCCGGCGCGGGTAAGGGGATACTTTGTACGAATATCCCGATAAGCGCTCTCCGCTTCCGACCACTGATTGTTCTGTTCATACAGTATCGCGCGCCTTTTGAGGGCCAGCGCGCAATAATCGGCAGCCGCCGGATAGAGCTCAATAATTTTCTGATATGTTCTATGCGCGCGTTCCGTTTCGCCTTTTAACTCATAGAGCATCGCTACCGTAAAATAAACGTCAACGGCGCGCTCCCAGGCCGGATATTTTAAAATAATTTCCTTAAAATCGATCAGCAGCGCGTCCAATTGCGCCGGAGACAATTTTTCTTCCGCTTGACGCGCTTTCTGCAATGCGTAGTTCGCATGCCATAACTTCTTTTCCGCCTCGTAATTGCTATCCCCGCAGCCGGAAAGGCTCACGGCCCCCAGCGCTACGACTGCCGCCATCGCCATACGATTATGCCGCACGATACCGCTCCTGTTCGTTTACCACGCTGCTCACTCCACAAACGATAAGGGTATTTGTAACAAAATAAACCAGAATATCCAACCCGAGGACAACGAGCATCAGCTCCGGCACGGTCGGAAAAAATTTCGTAATCAGCGCCGGCGCATAGGTAATTAAAAAAAACATTCCCACCACCGGCAGACGCAAACACGCGAAATACGCCCACATGCGCAAAAAAAATTTTCGCGATATGCCGGCGCCGGTGCGCAAACTACTCCCGAGTGTAGCGTTCGCGACGATCAACGAACGCAGAGAAAAAAGCAGGAGCATTTCCCAGCCCGCCAACACGCCAACTATGAAAACCGGCAGCCCCCAAAAAATAACCGGTTGATAGGAAACACTATGCACCGCTCCGGCCAGCGCCGCATACCGAAATAACTTATACAAGGCAGCGGCCGGCACCAAATAGAAAAGGCCGAGTATCCCGCCCCCCCCCCCCCCCCCCCCCGCCCCCCTCACCCGCCCGCCCAAGCGCAACGAGCCCCGCCCCCACAACACCCCACAAAGCCCCCTAAACGTCATCGCGAATGC
>JAMWCB010000043.1 GCA_023819605.1 Candidatus Omnitrophota bacterium | reverse complement strand
TTTAGGCCGGGGTTGAAAGCGGAATTGCGGGATTCCGCTCAGATACCCCGGGCTTTTCCCGCCACAGTACGCGGGACAGGCGCCCGGGTGAGCTTCATTTTCAATGGCCATCACCTGCGCGCAATTAAACAACCAAGAACAACGGTTTTGATGAGGACAATCCCAGCGGTCCTTGTGCGGAATATTCGTGTATGGTAAACTTAAAAAAACGTTTTTTTGATTATTTTATAATAGGCGGTAACGAAACCCGCCTATTTCAGTGCGCTTCCGGAGAGGCGCAAAAAATACGGGATTCTCCGCTATCGGCAGTTTAGGAAAATAGTACGCAGTCTGATGAAAGAATGGAATAGCCGGTAATTTTTCGAGGTGTATTATGGCGTGCGCGACGAGCGGTTGTTTATCCCGGGGTGGGCGGTTTGTTTTGCGGGTTCGGTGGCTGTTGCGGGTAGAGATAGCAAAATTGTTTTGTTCAAAAAAAAGGGTAGCACCTCAGGGCAACGAAATAGTGCCGGCGCGGCTTATCGCGTTGGTTTTGGTGCACAATGTATGTCTGTGCGGTGGGTTTGCGCAAGCGCGCGGGCATGTCGCAACGTCATCGGCCGGCGTTTTGTCTCCTCAAGTGGTTCTGAATCAACCGCGCGTGGAAAAAACGTTTCAGTCCGGCAGGCAGGTATTTTCTTCGGTTCCTCCCGACACACACAAACACGCAGGATATACCTCGATTCCGGCGCTTACCTTTGAAGGCACTTCCGGCATACGCGGTCCGCTGGAAGAGGTTGAAACCGCGGCGCCGTATTTAGCTGCGGCGTTGGTCGAGGTTTCCCGGAAAGAAGCCGGCACCAAACGCATTCAAATATTTTTAGGATTTGATACGCGCGAAAATTCTCAGCGGATTGCGGAAACCGTGAGGGATAGATTGCTGTCCTCTGGGGTCGAGGTTGTATTTGTCGAGGATCCGGTTGCCTCGCCGGTGTTTGCCGCCCTCATCGCACTGAAAAAGAATCCGGATTATTATGTGCGGGGCGTAATGATTACCGGCAGCCATAATCCTTCCACGGATAATGGGTTTGCGGTACGCGCGGAAAATGGCGCGATTTTGATTGACGGAATGCGAGACATTTATACGGCATTTTGTTCCCTGTGGCAAGTGCGCCGGTTACCGGAACCGTCGCAAGATATTCAGCCATCCGTGCGGGTGATCGGGGCATCGGTAATAAGATCTTTTTATTGGGAAAATAGTATCGAAAACAATCCGTTATTTAAAAAAATCGTTAAACATCTTCAGCAACGAGGAATTTTAAGCGAGTCGAGAATGTTGGTAAATCCCGCGGAGGTTCTTTACGATCCGATGCAAGGGGTGGGAACTTTTTTTGTGCCTTATTTTCTCGAAGCGTTGGGTTTTAAGGTGCGGGTACTGGACGGCGAAGGCTCCGTCATCGAGGATTATCAGCGGTATCAACCGCGTATTCAACGGTCGGATCGCAAGCCGTATCCGAATCGCAGTCGGGTTTCCGATTGGCAAACCGTGATGAAATCAGCGGGTCTGGATATAGTGCTGGCGAACGATGGCGATGGGGATCGTATCGGGGTAGCCCAAGATTACGGTTTTCTTGATTGGAATGAACTTTTTGTCGCATTGATTTATTATTTAGGCGAATTGGAGATTATTCGATCCTTAGGATACACACATATCGTCTCCACGTATACGACAACCGATGCGCTGCAGCGGCTGGCGCAGCGATACGGTTTGACATTAATCAATGTTCCCGTTGGTTTTAAATATATTTCGCGGATGGTTGAGGATATTCAACGCCAGGGGGGGAAGGTGCTCGGCGGTTTTGAGGGAAACGGTGGATTGGTATTTTGCCAGGAGAGAAGCGGTATTGATAAAGACGGCATATTGGCGAATATTTTTTTAGCTTTACTCTATATAGACTGCCGCGAGCAGGGCAAGACCTTGCGGGGACTGGCACAGGATGCCTACCGTAGTATCGGGTTAGATGCAAATTTTGGGTATATGACCGAATTGGCGATCCCGTACAATGAACAAACACAGGAGTATTTTCAGCGGGTTTCTGCGGCTGTGGAAGGCGGCGTTTTTTTAGGCCAGGACATCGACAGAGCAAAAACCGTTATCATTAATCCGGATAAGCCGCCGGATCGCCAGCAGTGGAAAATCGTTTTTCCGGACGCCAGTTGGATTATCCTGCGGCCGTCCGGCACGGAATCTACGCGCGCGCGCATTTACGCGGAAGCAGGGGATAAAAAAACGCGGGCAGCTTTATTGTTTCGCGTCTTTCAGGATTTTTTTGCACAAAGCGAACCGGCACAACGCCGGAGTGCTTTAGCGGAATTAGATATGCTGCTATCCGCGCATTATCCGTTTAGCCGGGTTTTTATTTTAGATGCCGTAACGCGTGGTGATTGGAAAGAAGCCTTGGAATGGGTAGGTAGCTATGCCGCGGATGATTTGGGAAATGTTTGTTCCCGCGTGGAAGCCGCGCTCCTGAACCGGCAGTTCGACACGGCCGGCGACATGATCGCAGTACTGGGCCGGCATTCCGCGGAAGTTATGGAATCGGTTGTCGCCGCTGTGGACGAAACCCTGCCGTCGCGGTACCGGGCTGTTTTGGATGAGATTGTAAGCACGGTGCGGCTCGCCGGTTTCTACGGTATCTCCCTGGGCGGCCGTCGTTACTCCGCGCTGCAGCGCGAGCTCGCGTTATGTATTTACACGGATATTTTTGAACCCGCCGCCAGTCGAGAAAATAGAACGTGCGCGTTGTTGCGGAATCCAGGCAGCGGCGCTGAAGTAAAAAAATTGCTCTATCAGGTGCTCGCGCCGCCGGCACACCTGATTTTTTCCGATCCGCACGCCACGTATCGGAGTGTGGGCCGATTGTTGGCCAGCGTGCCGACTGCCCGGCCGGTGGTCATTGGCGATATTACGTATCGCGGACAAGACCTTTTTAACTTGATGCGGTTGTTGGAACAGACGGAAACGGAGTTGCTCTATGGCGAGAAAGAATTCTGGTATTTAGGCGCGTGTTTGGGAATACCTTTTTTGACCGCGCTGTCGGTGCAAAGCGAATTACGGTACGGCAATGAGCATATTTTCGGCGACCTGGGTGTGGATTTGCAGCCATTAAAAGATTTTTCGCAAAGATCGTATGAGGATTCCGAGCGTGCGAAGAAGAAAGAATATTTGCCAAAAAGTTTTAATTCGATCGAGGAACAGGCGATGTTTAATCTGCGCCTTAAACATGATCCGCTTCTCGCTGAGATGGACAAGGCATTGATACTGGGGCGGATACCCGGCGGTGATTTTGGTGTTGATGAACGACGTTTTACGCCGGCGCAGCGCGCGGTTGTGGACAAAATCCGTGCGAATCCTGATTTGACCGCTGCGGATTTAGACGCGCTTGAAAAACAGGAGCTCATCGTGTTAACGCGCGGCGGGCAGTACGCGGTGAGCGCCGCCGAGCGTGAAATTATGCGGAAATTGTCCGATGATTTTATTACGAGCGAAAAAGCGCGGGAATTGGCGTTATATTTGCTGCGGAAGTTTAAGCTCTTTACGATTATCCGGCCGCCGCTCATCGTCGAAGAGCTCGATCGAAGTTTGTCAAGGCAATTGGGGCCGCAGTGGCAAAAAAGCATGTCCGCCATTTTGATTCACGGCAATATTGTTACCGATGCCGAAGGTAGATTTGTCGATCTCGACGGAATGCCGTTGGGGGCAAAAAAAGTGCTCGCGTATTATCGGGAAATTGAAGTCCAGGTGCGCGAATTTACGCAGTTTGTTGAAGCTTTATATGCGCGGCTGGAAACCGGCCGCATCACCCCGGGGCAATTTGCACAGGAGGTTAACGGTCATTCAGGCGCGCTGCTTATTCAGAAACTCGCGTTAAGCCCGTATTCTCCTTTGTTTGCGCGGTTCGAAAAAGGAGCGGAATATTTATACTGGCGGGATGTTGAGGAGCGCAATAATTATAGTTATGACCGGCAAACTTCATCGTCGGCTCGGTTATTTATGGATGAGGTCTTTAGACAATTCCATGTTGATCCGCAGGCCGGCGTATTGGTGCTCGGCCATTTAGCGCAGAAGTCCGGCAGAATTTTTGTTGCTGCGGCCGATGACCGGGTGATGATTATTGATCCGTATTTTGTAAAAAAAGGCGGCGGGGTTGGCGAGACGGGCAACGGCGCGGCGTTAGTTGTCGGACGCGGGATGTTTGAAGTCGTGCTCAGGTCAGACGTTGACGCAGCCCGTGTGTTTGCGCCGGCAGAGAAAGCACGGGAATTCCGTGAAGGAACCGTTACGGGCGTGAACGTTTTTTCTGCACGGGAAACGGATGACTGGGTATATCCAAGATGGGAAGAACAGATTTTAAGGGAACGAGCCGGCCCGTTGATCCCGGAAAGCGGTATTGTAAGGATCATGCAAGCTCTGTGGTTGGACAAGAGCGTGGGCGCGGCTCTGGAAAAGAAATCGCCACGGCCGGAAGAATATTTTTCCATCGCCGGGTCGATTTGAAAGACGCAGGCGATTTTTTTTAAAAAACCATTTTTTTAAAAAACCATTGACAGGCGTGTCCGCATGTGCTAAATTTATATTATCAACGATGACGTTGAAATAACGGCAATGGCGCCCGGCGAAAAAGCCGGGTTTTTTTTTAGGATCTGCGGAGATCCGGAAGCGGCGATGAAGCCCTTTTGAGCAGCGTGTGCTTGAAAGGGTTTTTTTCTCCGGCAGGGATATGCCGGGCGGCAAGAAAGACTATGGCGTCTTTTCGTTCGAAATACGAACGGGAGGACGCTTTTTTTGTCGGCGGGTGATCGGGGTACATGCGCGCGATGCAGGCAGTCGCGCCGGAAAAAGGAGGAGAACATGGTTTGGGAACGAAGGCGCAATGGGTGTGGAGCGGCGGTGATGTCGGCAGTGCTGTTGGTTGGTGTTGTTTCGGCAGTGAGCGTGCGCGCTGAAACCGAAGGTTTGTTGCCGCCGATGAAATTAAGCGCCGCGGCGACGCTGGATGTGTATTCACGTTATGTATGGCGAGGCTTTACCTTGGATACCGATGCGGTCGTACAACCGGGAGTGAGTATCGGCGGCTATGGCTTGACTGTTTTCTTTTGGGGGAGTTTCGACGCGCAGAACAGCGATTGGCTATCATCGGACGAATTGGATACGGTGATCGATTATACGTTCGCGTTTGAATCGGTTACGGTATCACTGGGGCATACGTACTACGATTTCCCGGGAACAAAGACTTATAGTAAAGAAGTGTACCTGGGGTTCGCGCTGCCGGAAGCGCCGTTGTCGCCGAGTTTAAAATATTTTCACGACTACGCTGATGAGGATTCCGGCGGCGACGGCGATTATATTCTGGCGGCAATAGCCTACAGCCTGCCCTTGGTTGAGGCGCAGGGAATCACTTTGGATCTTTCCGCTTCCCTGGGATTTAACCGTGAATTATTTATCGAAGGTGACGGCGGGGATGCGGGGCTGGCCGCCGGGATTGGGCTGCCGTTGACCGGCAATTTGAAGTTGACGCCAAAGATTGGCTATGCGATTCCCTTCGGCGATTTGGAGGATGCGCAGGACGGGAATCAGAAAGCGCGGTTTTATTCGGGAATCAGTTTAGCCGGAAGTTTCTGAGTGCGGCGGCGGAAGGAGGGTATCGCGATGAAGCTGTTCAGAGGTAACGATCGACGCGTGTTCTATGGGCTGCTCTGTGTCCTGCTGCTGGGGTTCAGCGGCGCACCGGCCGGCGCCGCTGAAGCGACGGCGGAAAGCAATGCCACGGCATTGAATACAGTTTGGACGTTGTTGGCGGCTTTTTTAGTATTTTTCATGCAGGCGGGTTTTGCCATGGTCGAAACCGGTTTTACGCGGGCGAAAAATGCCTGTAATATCATGATGAAGAATTTGCTCGATTTTTCCGTAGGGTCTCTCGCGTACTGGGCGATCGGGTTCGGCGTGATGTTCGGCACCAGCGCGATGGGCTTATTCGGTACGGACGGTTTTTTTCTGGCGGCCGCCGACCCGGCTACGGAGGAGGGGCTGTGGAAATTTGCCTATTGGATGTTTCAGGCTGTTTTTGCCGCGACGGCGGCGACGATAGTTTCCGGCGCCATGGCCGAGCGGACGAAATTTTCCGCCTATCTATTTTATAGTTTTTTCATTTCAGTTTTTATTTATCCGGTGGTCGGCCACTGGATTTGGGGTGGCGGCTGGCTGCAAGACAAAGGCATGATTGATTTTGCCGGTTCGACGGTGGTGCACTCCGTGGGCGGTTGGTCGGCGTTAATCGGCGCGATGCTCATCGGGCCGCGTCTGGGTAAATATAATAAGGACGGCTCGTCGAACGCTATCCCGGGGCACAATATTCCCCTGGCGGCTCTCGGCGTGTTTATTCTATGGTTTGGTTGGTTTGGGTTTAATCCCGGCAGCACAACCGCGGGAACGAATTTGAGTATCGCCACGATCGCCGTTACGACGAACCTCGCCGCGTGCGCGGGTGCGATTCTCGGGATGATTACCACCTGGCTGCGCTACGGCAAGCCGGATTTATCGATGGCCTTGAACGGAGCGCTTGCCGGGCTGGTGGCGATTACCGCGCCCTGCGCCAGTGTTTCGCCGTTGAGTTCAGTGATTATCGGAGCGATCGCCGGTGTTCTGGTGGTGGTGAGCGTGGAATTTATCGATAAAGTTTTAAAAATCGACGACCCGGTAGGCGCGATTTCCGTACACGGCGTCTGCGGCGCGTTTGGTACGCTGTCGGTTGGCTTATTTGCGGAAGCCGCGTATTGCAAGAGCAGCGGGTTAGCGGAAGTCAATGGGGTGTTCTTCGGCGGCGGCCTGTCGCAGTTCATAACGCAGCTCACCGGGGTCGCCGCGGTGTTCGGCTATGTGGCGGTTTCCGCCGGCATTTGTTTTTTTGCGGCGAAGTCTTTGTTCGGTTTGCGGGTTTCCGATGATGAACAGTTAAAAGGACTGGATATCGGCGAACACGGGATGGAAGCGTATGCCGGATTTCAAATTTTTTCCACGCAATGAGCGGCCGGTGAAAAGGAGGGTGCCATGAAACTGATTGTCGCGATGATTCAGCCGCATAAGCTGACCGATGTTAAAAAGGCTTTGTTCGAAGCGGACGTGCATAAAATGACGGTGACTAATGCGCTGGGGTGCGGCCAGCAAAAAGGTTTTACGGAAACGTACCGCGGGGTTATAACGGAAGTCAATCTTTTGAAAAAGATTCGTTTGGAAATCGCGGTTAATGAGGAATATACCCAGCGGACGGTGGAGGCGATCATTAAAGGAGCGCGCAGCGGCGCGATCGGGGACGGGAAAATATTTATTTTGGATTTGCCGGAATGCATCCGCATTCGCACCGGTGAAAAGGGTCCGGCTGCGGTCGGATGAGGGTTGTGGCGGCAGTGGCGCGCCGCGCCGCTGCCGTTGAACGTATGCCTGCGTGCAAGAGAGGTTCCGATGAGAGACGATGCATTGATTGCTGCGTTGCAAGCCATGAAAGATGAACGGAAATTGACGCTGCATGAACTGTTGCAGAAACTTGACGTTCAAATTGCCACGGTTGCGCGGTGGTTGAAAACAAAACGCATTAACCGGCTCTATGCAAAAATTTTGAAAGACCGGCTTTCCGCTTTGTAAAAAATTTTTTGCATTTTTTTTCAATTGTGTAATCATCCGGGAAAAACGCCGGCCGCCGGCGAAAGGAGGAGGCAAACGATAATGGATAGTTGACGCAGTTTACGCGTAACGGTAATGCGCGGATGAACGATCGGTAAAAGAGGAGGTACGACGCATGGAGTTATCCAAGGTGATTGTAGATACAATCTGGGTATTAATTACGGCAAAAATGGTATTCTTTATGAATCTGGGGTTTGCGATGGTCGAGTCCGGGTTTGCGCGGGCGAAGAACTGTGTTAATATTTTGTCGAAAAATTTTGTCGTTTTTGCGGTAACGTCGTTGGGTTTTTTGTTTTTAGGTTGGGGGATTATGTTCGGCGACGGCAATCCGTTCATCGGTTTGCAAGGATTGTTTTTGTTGGCCGGCCCGGATAATTCGCCGGCGACCGGAACGGAATATCAGGGGGTATACACGGCGCTTTCTTGGGCGGGCGTGCCGCTGTTCGCCAAATTTTTCTTTCAGCTGGTTTTTGCCGGCACTGCCGCGACGATCGTTTCCGGCGCTGTGGCCGAGCGGATTAAATATGTGTCGTTCATCATTTTTTCTTTCCTGATGACGATGGTTATTTATCCGGTTGTCGGGCACTGGATTTGGGGCGGCGGTTGGCTGCAAACCCAAGGGATGTTCGATTTTGCCGGTTCGACGGTTGTGCATTCGGTTGGTGGATGGGCGGCATTGGCCGGGATTTTGGTGTTGGGCCCGCGGTTTGGAAAGTTTTCCAAGGGGGCGATCAATGCGTTGCCCGGGCATAATCTGCCGATGGCTACCTTGGGCGCGTTTATTTTATGGTTCGGCTGGTTTGGGTTTAATCCGGGCTCGACGATGACTGCAGATCCTATTTCGATTAGCCATGTTGCGGTAACGACGAACACGGCGGCCGCTGCGGCGATCATGAGTTCGACGATTGCCTCCTGGATGCTGCTCGGCAAGCCTGATTTGGGGATGACCTTGAACGGTTGTCTGGCCGGCCTGGTGGCGATTACCGCGCCCTGCGCGTTCGTCAGCGTCGGTTCGTCGATTATTATCGGTTTGATCGCCGGAATCCTCGTGGTTGTGGGGGTATTGTTTTTCGATAAAATGAAGCTGGATGACCCGGTGGGCGCGCTGTCAGTACATTTAGTCAACGGCGTGTTCGGGACGCTGTGCGTGGGGTTGTTTGCGCAGGATAAACTGACCGGCACCGCGACCGGCAATGGCCTGCTGTTCGGCGGCGGCTGGCATTTATTTATGGTGCAGCTTGCCGGCGTCGTAAGCGTGGCGCTCTATACGTTCGGTATTTCCCTGGTTGTCTGGCTGGTGCTGAAAGCGACGATGGGTATTCGGGTGACTTTGCAGGAGGAGATCGAAGGGTTGGATATCGGCGAACACGGCAATATCGCCTATCCGGAATTTTTGATGCGCAAGAACGCATATTCGTATTTGAGCGTGAAAGAATAACCAGGGAGGTGCGGCCATGAAAAAAATCGAAGCGATTATTCGTCCGGAAAAACTCGATGAAGTGCGGCAAGCTCTGGAATCGGCCGGGTGCTGCGGCATGATGATTACGGAAATAGAAGGGCACGGCAAACAAAAAGGCGTGGTGCGGCAATGGCGGGGTGAAAAATACAAGTTGGATTTGCTGCCGAAAACTAAAATTGAAGTCGTGGTTAAAGACAGCGAAGCGCGGCGGATATTGAAGGTAATTATCGAGAGCGCGCAAACCGGAGAAATCGGCGATGGGAAAATTTTTGTTTCCAATATAGAAAATGCCGTGCGGATCCGGACCAACGAGCAGGGAGAGAATGTGTTATAAGCGGGGCGGACCGGGAGAAAAAAGTTGTTTTTTTTGTGAAACATGGTAAGATAAATTGAATAAAAAGCGGTTGTGTGCAAAACCGTAAAAGATGGGTGTAAACACAATGGGGTGTTTACTGCGGAATACAGCGACAACGATGTCCTGTAAAAAGGGTATCGTTGTCTTTTTTTGACGGCGGCGAACGCCGGAACGTGAACGAGGAGGAATGTGATGAATCAAATCAGTAAAATTTACGGTGAAATGACGTTTAATAAGAACGTTATGAAAGAGAAGCTCGGCAAGGATGTGTGCGCGAAGCTGCTGGCTACGATCGAAAGCGGCGAGCCGTTGGATCAGTCGATTGCCGGCGATGTGGCGCACGCGATGAAAGAATGGGCGATCGAAAACGGCGCCACGCATTTTACCCATTGGTTTCAGCCGCAGCGCGGCGGCACGGCGGAAAAGCACGATTCGTTCATCACCTATTCGGATAAAGGGGACGTCGTCGAGCGTTTTTCGGCAAAGCAATTGATTCAGTCCGAGCCGGACGCGTCGTCGTTTCCGTCCGGCGGTATGCGGTCGACGTTTGAAGCGCGCGGCTATACGGCCTGGGATCCGACATCGCCGGCGTTTTTGTTGGAAGCGGCGGATACGAAAACGCTGGTTATTCCGTCGGTGTACCTGTCCTGGACCGGCGCGGTGCTTGATTTAAAAACGCCGATGTTGCGTTCGATAAAGGCGCTCAATGACGCGGTGCTGCGCCTGCAAAAAATGCTCGGTAATACGAAGGTAAACCGGGTCAAGGTGTACGGCGGGCCGGAACAGGAATATTTTCTGGTTTCCGAGGAACTGTTCAACCAACGTCCGGATTTGCAGATTTGCGGCCGGACGTTGTTCGGCGCCGCGCCGGCAAAAGGCCAGCAGATGGAAGACCACTATTTCGGCTCCATTAAAGATAAAGTGATCCAGTTTATGGAAGATTTCGATATGGAATTGTACCGCCGCGGTATTCCGGCGAAAACCCGGCATAATGAAGTCGCGCCGAATCAGTTCGAAATCGCACCGCTCTATGAAGAGGCGAATTTGGCGATCGACCATAATTTGCAGTTGATGGATATCATGCGCCGCGTCGCCGAAGACCATGGTTTGGTGGCGGTTATTCATGAAAAGCCGTTTGCCGGGGTTAATGGTTCCGGTAAACATTTTAACTGGTCGATCGGCGATGATACGGGTGCGAATTATTTCGATCCTTCCGGCGCGCCGCAGGGCAATACGATGTTTCTGTTGTCGTTGGGGGCGCTTTTGCTCGGTGTGCATAAGTTCGGCGGTCTGTTGCGCGGGATGATCGCCGATGCCGGCAACGATCACCGGTTAGGAGCCAATGAGGCGCCGCCGGCGATCATTTCCGTATATATGGGCGAATACCTTGATGCCTTGCTCAATGAAATTGAAGGTTTGGGCAAGCCGACGGATCAGAAGTTGTCCGAAATTTATCTGGGCGTGCAGAATTTGCCGAAAGTCGCCAAAGATATTTCCGACCGCAATCGGACCTCGCCCCTGGCGTTTACCGGCAATAAATTCGAGTTTCGGGCCGTGGGCAGTTCGCAGAATTGTTCGGACGCGGCGATGATGCTGAATACGATTATGTCCTATGGATATAATGAATTGTGCGATCGAATTCAAGCCAAGAAAGGTGCGGATTCGATAAAAGAAAAAGCGATCGGTGTTCTGGAAGCGGTTTTGAAAGAAACAAAGCGCGTGCGCTTCGAAGGAAATAATTACGATGAAGCCTGGCACCGCGAAGCGGAAAAACGCGGCTTGCCGAATACGAAGAATACGCCGGACGCGTTGGAACAGTTTTTGACGGAAGAAACGAAAGAGCTGTTTACGCGGTTTAATATTCTCAGCGCGCAGGAATTACATTCAAAAATAGAAGTTCGCCTGGAAACCTACAATAAGGTTAAAGATATCGAAATGAAAGCGGCGATGAACATCGCGCGCACGCTGATTATGCCGGCAATTGTGCAGCAGCTTTCGTTATTAGCCCAGGCGGATGCGGCGGTGAAAGCCGCTGGTGTTAAAAAATCGGCGTTGGCGGATGATGTGAAAACATTGAACAGCTTGTACCACGACATCCAAAACGGCATTGCCGGTGTGGAAAAAGCCTTGGAAGCTTGCGAAAAACCGGCGGACGTGATGAAAAAGGCAAAGTTATTCGCCAGTAAAGGCGTGGGGGCATTGGCAACGCTGCGGGCCGCAGTCGATGCGGCGGAGATGGTTGTCGCCGCTGATTTATGGCCGATGCCGAAATACCAGGATTTGCTCTTGATTCTTTGACGCTGCGGCGGAGGTGCGCGGGGAGCATCCGTCAACGGGTGCTCCCTGTGTTTTCGTTATTTGAGGTATGCCAGCCGTCGACGGGCCGGCGGTACCCGCACGCCGAGACGAAGGAGTGAGGGCATCTGTCGGAGACGGATATAAACGAGGGATAAAATCTATGCGGTTGCGTTGTTTCCCGGAAAAGCAGGGGTTGTATGACCCGGCATTCGAAAAGGACGCCTGCGGCGTCGGTTTTGTCTGTAATATTAAAGGCGTCAAAAGCAACCGTCTGGTTAAAGACGCGGTGAACGTCTTGCGCCGTTTATCGCATCGGGGCGCGGTCGGCGCCGACCCCCAAACCGGCGACGGCGCGGGAATTTTGCTGCAGACGCCGCATGCTTTTTTCCAGGAAGCCGCCGCGCAGGCAAAAATTTCTCTTCCGGAATCCGGCGGCTACGGCACCGGGATCGTTTTTCTGCCTACCGACGGCCGGGAGCGGTCGTGGTGTAAAAATATTTTTGCCGGATTTATCCAAGCGGAAGGCCAGGAACTGATCGGCTGGCGGGAAGTTCCGGTGGATAATACGGCGATCGGTGCGGCCGCGCGGCAAACCCAGCCGGTGATCGAACAGGTTTTTATCCGGAAAAATCCGCAGATCAAAGACGCGCTGGCCTTCGAGCGGCGGCTGTATCTGATCCGGAAACAGGTCGAAAACACCGTGCGCTCATCGGCATTGCAACAAAAATCTTTTTTTTATATTACGAATCTTTCCAGCCGCACGTTTATTTATAAAGGATTGCTGATGCCCGACCAGGTGGATAAATTTTACCTGGACCTGCAATCTGAACGCCTTGTTTCCGCGATTGGGTTGGTGCATTCCCGTTACAGTACGAACACTTTCCCTACCTGGGATTTGGCCCAGCCGTTCCGCTTTTTGGCGCATAACGGTGAAATCAATACATTGCGCGGCAACGTCAACTGGATGCAGGCGCGGGAAGGGTTGTTGAAAAGCGCGATGTTCGGCGCGGATATCGAAAAAGCCAAACCCGTGCTGGTTCCGGGCGGCAGCGATTCCGCGGCGATTGATAACGCGTTTGAACTGCT
Source organism: Candidatus Omnitrophota bacterium (assembly GCA_023819605.1). GTDB lineage: Bacteria > Omnitrophota > Gorgyraeia > B26-G9 > B26-G9 > JAMWCB01. Next base: position 4,334 of record JAMWCB010000043.1, on the reverse strand, counting down.
TTCTTTGGCCGGCAGATCGCTGCCGCATGTCATGATGATGTTGATTCCCTCCGCTTGGGAATCGAACGCGTTGATGGATGAGCAGCAGCGTGATTTTTACCGCTACCATGCCTGCTGTATGGAACCGTGGGACGGCCCGGCGGCCATCGCCGTTACCGACGGCATCCGGGTCAGCGCCGTGCTCGACCGGAACGGGCTGCGGCCGGCGCGCTATATCGTGACGAAGCACGATACGGTGGTGATGGCTTCGGAAATGGGGGTTATCGATGTGGCGGCAAGCGATATTGTTGTTTCCAGCCGTCTGGAGCCGGGAAAAATGTTTTATATCGATACGGAAGAAGGCCGTATCGTGCAGGAGGATGAAATCAAATCCGTCATGGCCAATGCCCGGCCGTATGGGCAATGGCTGAAGCAGCATTTGGTGAGCATAGACGACCTGCCGGCGGCGGCGCCGGCCGTGGAAAAACAGCCCCTGCCGGCGTTGCTCAAGGCGTTTGGTTATACGCGCGAAGATCTTAAAGTTATTTTGAAACCGATGGCGGAACAGGCGCAGGAGCCGACCGGTTCGATGGGCAATGACACCCCGTTGGCCGTGCTTTCATCCCAGCCGCAGGTGTTCTATAATTATTTTAAACAGCTTTTTGCTCAGGTCACCAATCCGGCGATTGATTCGATCCGGGAAGAAGTCGTGATGACCCTGCATAGTTATATCGGGCCGGAGCGGGGTATCCTGGAGGAAGCGCCGGAACATGCGAAAAAAATCGAAGTGCCGCACCCGGTTTTGACCAATGAAGAATTGGCGAAACTGCGGGCGATTGACCGTCCGGGATTCAAAACCAAGACGATTTCGCTGCTGTTTAAAGCGCGGGATCCGAAAAATTTTCTGGCCACGCTCGACCGCGTGTGCAACGTCGCGCTTTCCGCGATTAACGAGGGGTTTACGTTTATCATCCTCAGCGACCGGGGCGTGGATAAAGAGCATGCGGCATTGCCGGCGCTCGTCGCGGTCGGCGCGGTGCATCATTTTTTAGTTACGCGCGCCTTGCGCACACAGATTAGTATTCTTGTGGAGAGCGCCGAGCCGCGGGAAGTGCATCATTATGCGCTGTTGTTCGGTTATGGCGCCGATTGCATTAATCCGTATTTGGCCTACGCTGCGTTGCAGTCGTTGGTTGAAGATAACACCGTGCCGGGGGATGCGGCGCGCGCGCAAAATAATTATATCAAAGCTATCGATAAGGGACTTTTGAAAATTTTGTCGAAGATGGGTATTTCGACGCTGCGCAGTTACCGCGGCGCGCAGATTTTCGAAGCCCTGGGCGTGCATGAAGAAGTTATCGAACGTTGTTTTGCCGGCACTCCTTCGCGGATCGGCGGCGTGGGATTCGAAGCGATCCGTCAAGAAACCGTGGCGCGGCATGCGGAAGGGTTCCCGGAGAAAATATGCGGTCCGTTGATTGGCGCGGCCGGCGGTATTTATCAGTGGAAGCCGCAGGGGGAATTCCATTTGTGGAATCCGGACAGTATCGCCGCGGTTCAGGACGCCAGCCGTACCGGCGATTATCAGCGGTATAAAGAATTCGCGGCGCTGATCAACGATCAGCGGAAAAATCCGGCTACCTTGCGCAGTTTGTTCGATTTTAAGCCGGGCGAATCAATCGCGCTGTCGCAGGTTGAGCCGGTGGAAAAAATTGTCCAGCGGTTTGCCACCGGCGCGATGAGTTTCGGTTCGATCAGCAAAGAAGCGCATGAATCGCTGGCGATCGCGATGAATCGTTTGGGCGGCAGGTCGAATACCGGCGAAGGCGGCGAGGACCCGGCGCGGTTTATTCGCTTGCCGAACGGCGATTCCAAACGCAGCGCCATTAAACAGGTCGCTTCCGGGCGTTTCGGCGTGACGACGAATTATTTGGTCAATGCCGATGAATTGCAAATTAAAATCGCCCAGGGCGCCAAACCCGGCGAAGGCGGGCAATTGCCGGGGCATAAGGTGAGCGCGATCATTGCCCGCACCCGGTATACTACGCCGGGCGTTACCCTGATTTCGCCGCCGCCGCATCACGATATTTATTCCATCGAAGACCTGGCGCAGTTGATTTTTGATTTAAAGAACGTTAATCCGCGCGCCCGGATCAGCGTTAAGCTGGTTTCGGAAGTCGGCGTGGGAACGGTGGCCGCGGGCGTGGCAAAAGGCCATGCCGATCTTATTTTGATTTCCGGCGGCGACGGCGGTACGGGCGCTTCGCCGCTCAGTTCCATCCGGCATGCCGGGCTGCCGTGGGAATTGGGGCTTTCCGAGACGCATCAGACGCTGGTGCTCAATGATTTGCGCAGCCGCGTGCGGCTGCAGACCGATGGGCAGATGCGCACCGGCCGGGACGTGGCGATCGCCGCGCTCCTGGGCGCGGAAGAATACGGTTTTTGCACGGTGGGTTTGATTATTCTGGGTTGTGTGATGTTGCGGCATTGTCATTTGAATAATTGTTCGGTCGGCGTCGCGACGCAGGAAGAAATATTGCGCAAGCGTTTTCGCGGCCGGCCGGAATATTTGGTTAATTATTTTCGGTTTGTCGCCGAGGAATTGCGGGAAATTATGGCCGGCTTGGGCATGCGCACACTGGACGAGATGATTGGGCGCGCGGATGTGTTGCAGGTCGATGAGTCCCGTCTGCCGGGTAAGGCGAAACAGCTGGATTACCGCAACATCATCTATCGCCCCCCGGTTGCGGCAACGGTGGGCGTGCGGTGCACACAGGCGCAGGATCACGGGATTGAACGGGTGCTTGACCGGAAATTGATCTCGCTGGCGAAACCGGCTTTGGAAAAAGGCGTTGCGGTGCGGGAACAGTTGCCGATTCATAATACCGATCGCACGACCGGCGCGATGTTAAGCGGCGAGACGGTGCTCCATCACGGCGAAGATGGGTTAATGGAAGACACGATTTGTTTTAAATTTTCCGGGGTTGCCGGACAGAGTTTTGCGGCCTGGCTGGCCAAAGGCATTACTTTTGAATTGGAAGGCATGGCCAACGATTATGTCGGGAAAGGCATGTCCGGCGGCAAAGTAATTATTTACCCGGATCGCCGTGTTTCGTATGCCCCGGCGGAGAATATCCTGATCGGCAATACGGCGTTTTACGGCGCGATCAGCGGCGAGGCGTATATACGGGGTGTTGCCGGAGAGCGGTTTTGTATCCGCAATTCCGGGTTGTATGCGGTGGTCGAAGGAGTCGGCGACCATGGCTGCGAATATATGACCGGCGGCCGCGTGGTCATTCTGGGAAAGACCGGGCGGAATTTCGGCGCGGGCATGAGCGGCGGGATTGCGTATGTTTACGATGCGGACGGGTTGTTTCGCCGGCGGTGCAATATGGGCATGATTGAATTGGAAGAGTTGTCGGCCGTCGACGCCGATGAAATTCAGGAACTGCTGCATAATCATTGGGACTATACGCAGAGCGACCGCGCGCGAAGTATTTTAGATAGATTTTCGGAAGAGCGCCGGAAATTTGTAAAAGTAATGCCGCTCGAATATAAACGAATCTTGCGCCAGCGGGATTTGGAAGAGAAAATGGGGCTGGGACAGCCGGCGTAAACAGCGGCGGCCGGCAGGCAAGCCGGGAGGATTTTGATGGGTGATCTGAAGGGTTTTTTAACGATCAAGCGAAAAAAAACCGAATACCGACAGGTTTGCGAACGGCTGAACGATTTTCGCGAAGTCGCGGTTTTGCGCGATGAAGCGGAATCGCGCAACCAGGCGGCCCGTTGCATGGATTGCGGCACGCCGTTTTGTTCGTGGGGATGTCCGCTCGGAAATCTGGTCCCGGAATGGAATGATTTCGCCTATCAGGGGCAATGGGAAAAAGCGTATGAGTTGCTGGCATCGACGAACAATCTGCCGGAAATAACCGGCAGGCTTTGTCCGGCGCCTTGTGAATTTTCCTGCGTGTTGGGGATCAGCGATGACCCGGTGACGATTCGGGAAAACGAGTTGTCGATTATCGAGTACGCGTTCGCGCATAATTTCGTTAAACCGCGGCCGCCGCAAGCGCGCACCGGTAAGACCGTCGCCGTGATCGGGTCCGGCCCGGCGGGGTTGGCGGCCGGCGGGATGGTGGCGGCCGGGGCGCCGTCGGCCCAGTTCATGTTGCTGTTCTTCGGCCCGCGAGACCAGATGCTCCAGGTGACGGACCCGGCCGCCAGCCGCGGGGTGGTGTTCGGGTTCGGGTAGTTCGGGCCGGCGCAGCAGGCCATCCGCTCGGCGAACAGCACCGTGTTGCTCGTCCCGTCCGACAGCCCGGTCATGGTCATCGTCCCGCGGGTCGGGTGGCCGT
>JAMWCB010000172.1 GCA_023819605.1 Candidatus Omnitrophota bacterium | reverse complement strand
TTCGTTGATTGATATTCTCCGCAGCAGCACTGAAATCATTCGCCGTTTAGATTGCCGTGAACAACAGTTAACTTTTGTCTAAAACTTTTACCGGACAGCCGGGTCCCATAACAGCTTCTTATGTGCAAAATTACACCCTCATTTTACACGGGAGGGAGTGTGCTAAATTTGTGCTAAATTTGTGCTAAATTTGTGCTAATTTTGAACTAAAACGCGGTATTTACCGGTAAAACCGAGTATATTATACAAAGTCTTTAAGTGAAAGATCTGCATTATAAAAACAGCATTTTCCACTGATTAAGAAAAACGCTTTGATAGGATTTCGAGACCGCCGAATTGCGGAAAGGCTTTTCTATTATACCTGATTTTTTTCTCCGATGCCAATTATTTTTAGGATGGAACGAAAACAGGAATGATGGTTCAGGCAATGAAGCTCACCCGGGCTAAAGCCCGGGGTTTTCAAAGATGCGTGGATAAAACGAACACGGGAAATCCTGCGTGAACCTGCACAGAGAATTCGCCCGGCAACGCTGCTGCCGGGCGCGCCAAAAAACCGCTGCCTCCCTGCCGGCCTAACGGCAATAGGTACAGCTGGTATCCCAAATATCCCGCGCGTATTCGGCAATCGTCCGGTCGCTGGAAAAATACCCGGATTTTGCGGTATTGATGATCGATTTTCGTGTCCAGAGTTCCGGATCGCGGTATTCTTCGGCCACGCGCTCCTGCGCCGCGCAATACAAATCAAAATCCGCGCACACTAAGTACGGATCTGTTTTGGTCAGCGACCGCAAAATAGGATCGAACAACCCTGGCTCCAATGGTGAAAAGAAATTCGCCTTGAGCAGCGCGACGATTTCTTTTAAAGCCGGCGAATGCTGAATGTACGCCAGCGGATTATACCCTGCGCCGCGGATATCCTGCACCTGGGCGGCATTCAAGCCGAAGATAAACATATTTTCATCGCCGACAGCGTTTTTCATTTCGATATTCGCGCCGTCGAGCGTTCCGATAGTCAACGCGCCGTTGAGCATGAATTTCATACAACCGGTGCCGGACGCTTCCGTGCCGGCTAAGGAAATCTGCTCGGATAAATCGCTGCCCGGGAAAATGCGCTCCGCCAGGGAAACCCGGTAATTCGGCAAGAAAACAACCTTAATCAGGCCGCGCACGCCGCGGTCGTCGTTGATAATTTCCGCGGTGCGCGTAATAAATTTAATAATCATTTTCGCCATCGCATATCCCGGCGCCGCCTTGCCGGAAAAAATAAACACGCGCGGCAAAAAATCATGGCGGGAATTATTTTTTACTTTCAAGTAATAGGCGATCGTATATAAACAAAGCATCAACTGGCGCTTATATTCGTGGATGCGTTTTACCTGCACATCGAAAATCGCCTGCGGATTAACGCTGATTCCGACGCTGGCTTTAATAACCGCGGCAAGGTTTTTCTTATTTTCCTCTTTTATCTGCCGCCATTGCCGCTGGAAATCCCGGTCCGCGGCGTACGGCAGCAATTTTTCCAATTCATCCAACCGCGTCACCCAGCCGTCGCCGATTTTTTGAATGATCAAATCCGAAAGCGACGGATTTGCCTTGCGCAGCCAGCGCCGGGGCGTAATCCCGTTGGTCTTGTTTTGAAATTTTTCCGGCCAGAGCTCGTAAAAATCTTTAAATAACTGGTCTTTGAGCAACTGCGAATGCAGTTCCGAGACGCCGTTGACCGCGTGGCTGCCGATGATGCTCAAATGCGCCATGCGGATCTGCTTCGGATTCGATTCTTCGATAATCGACATGCGCCCCAGGCGGCTGTTATCCCAGGGAAAACGATTTGCCACTTCCCGTAAAAAACGGTGGTTGATCTCAAAAATAAGCTGCACATGACGCGGCAGCAATTCCTGGAGCATCGGCACCGTCCACTTTTCCAGCGCCTCCGGCATAACGGTATGATTGGTATAGGCAAAGCTCTCTGTGGTAATCTGCCAGGCAGTATCCCAATCCAAATCCTCGTCGTCGATCAAAATCCGCAACAGCTCGATAATCGCCAGAGCCGGATGGGTGTCATTGAGCTGGATGACATTCTTTTTGGGGAATAAACGGATATCGTCGTGATCGGCCTTAAACCGCCGCAAAATATCCGAAATCGACGCCGCGGTAAAAAAATACTCTTGCTTCAGGCGTAATTCTTTGCCGCGAATCAACATATCATTGGGATAGAGCACTTTGGAGATACTCTCGGAATTAACCTGATTGAACACCGCCCGTTCATAATCGCCGTCGTTAAAATATTCAAAATCGAATTCCTGCGGGCTGCGCGCCGACCACAACCGCAAGGTATTGACGACATCATTTTTGTATCCCGGCACCGGCATATCATAGGGCTCGGCGAGTACATCTTTGGTATCGTACCATTCCACGCGCAGTTTGCCGTTCCGGTCGTGATACATCCGCGTATGCCCGTAAAACCGCACGCGCACCGCATATTCCGGGCGCACGAATTCCCACGGATTGCCTAATTGCAGCCATTCATCCGGACATTCGACCTGAAAACCGTTCTCGATCCGCTGGTTAAAAATCCCATAATCATAGCGGATCCCGTAGCCATAACCGGGAATCCCCAGCGTCGCCATGGAATCCAAAAAACAGGCGGCTAAACGCCCTAACCCGCCATTGCCCAAACCGGCATCGGTTTCTTCATCGCGCATCTGCTCCGGATCAAAACCTAATTCCTGCAATGCCTGCCAGGAGGGGTCCCAAATGCCGAGATTGAGGACGTTATTGCCGAGAAGCCGCCCGATGAGAAATTCCAGGGACAAATAATAGACGCGCTTTAATTTCTGTTTGTGATACCGTTCCTGCGTCAGAATCCAGCGCTCCACCACACGATCTCGGATGGCAATGGCCATGGACATATAATTATCATGCGCGGTGGCCGAGTACTGGTCTTTCGCCATGATGTATTGCCGATTTTCTTTGAAGGAAATTTTAATCCCTTCTTTAGTCATTGCCCGCTGGACGGTTATCCATTCCATGTCTTTATGCTTGGCCCCTGACATGCCCCTCTCCTGTCTGTTGTGCAGTGCATCCGGCATCCCCGCGTTGCCGAAAAAACCGCCCAGTCCCCGTATGTGTTGTTCTATTATAAGCCAAAGTGCCGCACCGGTCAATCTCTGAGAAACCGCAATCGCATAAAAAAGTATCTTTTCAGTTCTTTACAGTAAGTATTTTCAGACGGGCGGATGAGCGATGAGGAGTTCCTGCCCTTTCAAAATTTTGCCGTGGATTGTTCCGTAGCTATGGAGGCGCGAGCGGAAGCAGCCTGCCCCGCTGTTACGGCAGCGTTTTTGCCGTGGCGGGGGACAGCCGCAGCGCCGTTGAGCCAG
>JAMWCB010000171.1 GCA_023819605.1 Candidatus Omnitrophota bacterium | reverse complement strand
GCTTTGTTTTCTAATAAAATGGGTGACAAATATGAGCCTTTGATACGTCTGGAGCCTATTGCTTTCTGTAAGTACCTGAATGTGGAGAAGAAGCCAGCAGCTTTGCGTTTAGCTTTGATGATGTTGAAATCCTTCGGGGAAGTGCCAGAGCAGTGTCCAGTAAGTAATCTCTTTAAAAATTGTTTAAAGCAATGTTAAAGGAATGTTTGAACGTTTTAGATAAAGAAAGGTCGTTATTACGTTAAAGATATCGAGTTGGATGATTCATTGATGGAAAAATATCTTGAATCCGAGGATTCAATTACGCAGGAAGAGTTGATGCGCGCCGTGCGTAAAGGCACGGTGACGAATAAAATCGTGCCGGCGCTCTGCGGCGCGGCATTTAAAAATAAAGGGGTGCAGCACCTTTTAGACGCGGTTACGCACTACTTGCCTTCGCCGCTGGATTTGCCGGACGTGGAAGGGCATTTGCCGGGCGAGCCGGAAAAAAAAGTCACGCGCAAAGCCGCGGATGAAGAACCGTTTTCCGCGTTGGCGTTTAAGGTGCAGAGCGATCCGCATATGGGGAAATTGATCTATTTCCGGGTCTATTCCGGCAAGCTGCAGGCCGGGACGTATGTGTGGAATGTGACGAAAGACCGCAAAGAGCGGTTGGGCAGAATTTTGCAGATGCACGCCAATCAACGGGAAATTATCGAATCGGTTTCCGCCGGCGAGATTGCGGCGGCGGTCGGGTTGGACCATACGGTTACCGGCGACACGCTCTGCGACGAAAATCACCCGATCGTCTTGGAAGCCATGGAATTTCCGGCGCCGGTTATGTCGTTGAGTATTACGCCGGCTTCGCGCGCCGATCAGGACCGCTTGGCCAAGGGGTTGATGCGGTTGGCGGAGGAAGATCCGACGTTTTCCGTTCAGTCGGATAAGGAAACCGAAGAAACGATCCTTTCCGGTATGGGAGAGCTGCATTTGGAAATTATCGTCGACCGGTTGAAGCATGAGTTTAAGGTTGAAGCCGTGGTCGGTAAACCCAAGGTCGCCTATCGGGAAACCATCCTCAGCCCGGCGGTCGAAGTGTATAAGCATGTTAAACAGAGCGGCGGCCGCGGGCAATACGCGCATGTTAAACTGGAGTTGCGGCCCAATGAACCGGGCAAAGGTTTTGAGTTCAACAATAAAATCGTCGGGGGAGCGATTCCGCGCGAATATATACCGGCCGTGGAAAAAGGCGTGATCGCGGCAATGCATCAAGGGGTGATGGCCGGGTATCCGGTGGTGGATGTGATTGTCGATGTGGTGGACGGTTCGTATCATGAAGTCGATTCTTCGGAAATGGCTTTTAAAATCTGTTCCATAGAATGTTTTAAGCGCGCATTCATGAAAGGGGAAGCTGTTTTACTGGAACCGGTGATGTCCTTGGAAGTGACCACGCCGGAGGAACATGTCGGGGACGTGGTTGGAGATATTTGCTCCCGCCGGGGAAAAGTATTCGGTATGGAAATGAAAATCAGGCAGCAGATTGTCAACGCGGAAGTGCCGCTGTCGGAGATGTTCGGCTACGCGACGGCGCTGCGTTCGCTGACCAGCGGCCGCGCGACATACTCTATGCATTTTGAGAAGTATATGGAAGTGCCGTTTGAAATTTCCGAGAAGATCGTTGCGGAAAGCCAGAAAAAGAAAAGAGAGTAGTAAGCGAGAGGATACCATACCGTTCAATTGCCGGCCCGCGCGCGAGAAGTTGTGCGGGCCGTTTTCTTTGAAAAAAGTATTGACAGAGCCGGTGGTTAACTTTATGATACTTTATAACTCTGTAACCCTGCTTAATTATCTTATAGAACAAAGGAGGCACGCGATGGCAGTAAAAATTGGGATTAACGGTTTTGGCCGCATCGGTAGATTGGTGGCCCGCGCGATTTTAGAACGCAAAGTCGCGGATATCGAATTAGTGGCGGTCAATGATTTGACCGATGCCAAGAGTAACGCGCATCTGTTGAAATATGATTCCGTCCACGGGCAGTTCCCCGGGGAAGTGAAAGCCGTTGGCGAGGATACGATTTCCGTCAACGGCAAAGGGATTAAAGTATTGGCGCAGAAAGACCCTGCGGATTTGCCGTGGAAAGATTTGGGTGTGCAGATAGTCGTCGAATCGACGGGGTTGTTCACGATTAAAAAAGACGGCGTGAATAAAAAAGGCAAAACCGTAAAAGGTGCGGAAAATCATATCACCAAGGGCGGCGCGAAGAAAGTGATTATTTCCGCGCCGGCCGAGGGAGAAGACATTACGATTGTCATGGGCGTCAATTGCGATAAGTACGACCCGAAGAATCATCATGTCGTGTCCAATGCTTCTTGTACGACTAACTGTTTGGCGCCGGCGGCAAAAGTGCTCTGTGACACGTGGGGCATCGAAAAAGGATTAATGACGACGATCCACGCCTATACGAATGATCAGCGCGTGCAGGATATGGCGCATTCCGATTTGCGGCGGGCGCGGGCAGCGGCGTTGTCGATGATTCCGACTTCGACCGGCGCGGCAAAGGCGATCGGGCTGGTCATTCCGGAATTAAAGGGAAAACTGGACGGTTTTGCGATTCGCGTGCCCACACCGAACGTCTCGGCAGTCGATTTAAGCTGCACGCTGGCGAAGAAGGCGTCGGCGGAGGAAATTAATGCTGCGTTGAAAGCAGCTGCGGACGGGAAAATGAAAGGGATTTTAGGGTATACGACGGATCCGGTCGTATCGATCGATTTTAATCATTGTCCGCTCAGCTCGGTGGTCGACGGGTTGAGTACGAAAGTGATTCAAGATAATTTTGTGAAAGTCTTGGCCTGGTACGACAATGAATGGGGATATTCAAGCCGGGTCGTTGATTTGATCGCCCTGATGATCAACAAGGGTTTATAAGCAACGTTTGATCGTGTGCACTCTGCGGCAGGGCTATACCCTGCCGCAGTTTTTTTTTGACGATAGCCAGGGGGGTATTCACGCATACGAACCCGGGGAGGGTAGAAATGAACACGCGGCGAATTGAACCGGTATTTGCGGGGAGATTATTGCAGGTCCAGAAAATTCACACCAAATTACCCAATGGACATGCGGTTACTTTGGAGGTGGTCAAACATCCGGGAGCGGTATTAGTTGTGCCGTTTTTACGGCCGACGCAGGTTATTTTGCTGCGTCAGTATCGGGCGGTAATGCAAAAATATTTCTATGAGTTGCCGGCAGGAACGCTCGCCGTTGGGGAAAAGCCGATGCGCTGCGCGCGCCGGGAATTAATGGAGGAAACCGGTTATGCGGCCCGGCAGATGAAGCAATTGGGGGTTATTTATCCGGCGCCGGGATATACGACGGAAAAAATTACCGTATTTTCCGCGTGCGATTTGATGCCGGGGCGGCATGAACCGGAAGCGGATGAAGTCATCGAACTGCTGACGGTTAACCGCGCGCAGG
>JAMWCB010000170.1 GCA_023819605.1 Candidatus Omnitrophota bacterium | reverse complement strand
CGGGCAAACCGTAGGGGCGGCCGGCTGGCCGCCCTCTGATAATACGAACATAATACAATTAAATGAATTCGGAAAAATAATCGAACAGGAATTGATAAAATCCGGACAGATCCGGGATGAAATAAAATTGGATACGTATGCGATCATGCCGAATCATATGCATTGTATAATACATTTACAGAGGGCGGCCAGCCGGCCGCCCCTACAGACAGGGTTGGATAATGTTAATCATAATCATACGATCTCATCATTTGTATCTGGTTTTAAATCATCGGCAACGAAACGGATAAATATTGTGCGCGAAACGCCGGGGAAACTGGTGTGGCAGCGATCATTTTATGATCATATTATTCGTTCAGACCGATCCTTAAATGCAATCAGGGAATATATCATCCATAATCCGGAACAGTGGGAAACGGATATTGAAAATTTAATCAATCTATAACGGGTCGCTATAGCCGCCGTCGGTAACGGATGCGCCACGATCCTGATGTGCCGCGAAGCGCGGTATATCAAATCGGATTGAGATCGACGCCCTGGCAGGGCTGCGGTGTCAATAATTGGATGCTCATACGCTTTATAGAAGAGCGGCAAGCGGTTTCGAAGTTTCTGGGTACAGGTTGTAGTTTTCTTGACACAACGTATCGATTGTGATATTGTTTTACTGAAGCGATATCGATATGAGGAGGTTCCTATGCATTCAATTACCGTTTCTCCCAAGTTTCAGGTTGTCATCCCGTTGGAAGTGCGGCAGTCTTTGGGGATACAGCCCGGTGAAAAATGTCAGATTTTGCAATATGAAAACCGTATCGAGTTGATTCCGGTTAAGAAAATCCGTGCTATGCGGGGTTTTCTGAAAGGAATCGATACGGCAATAGCGCGGGAGCCGGATAGGGTATGAATATTGTCGACTCATGCGGATGGTTAGAATATTTGAGCGACGGGCAGAACGCGGATTTTTTTGCCGCGGCAGTGGAAAATGTCGGCACGCTCATTGTGCCGGCCATTTGTATTTACGAAGTATTTAAACGCGTTTACGAGCAGCGCGGTGAAGATGCCGCGTTGCAGGCAATTGCCATAATGCACCAGGGGAAAGTAGTCGCCGTGGATGAAGTTGTGGCGCTGAATGCGGCAAAGTGCAGTTTGGAGCAGCGGCTACCTTTGGCCGATTCACTGATTTTGGCAATCGCACGCCTGGAGAAAGCCGTTATCTGGACACAGGATGAGGATTTTAAAAAAATCCCGGGAGTTAAATATATACCGGCGCCGCAGCGAAAAAAATAGATGTGTTAGTGGTATGAAGGGAAGGCGCAAAACTGTATTTTGATTTGCAGGGCCGGGAAATAAGTCGGGGCAGGTTTTGATGCTGGATAAAAGCCCCGCAACAAAGGCGAAAAGGAAAACTTTATTATTGACACGTTTTATCCCGCAGGCGTAAGATGAATGCATAAGTATCAATGGGGGGAGTGAACTTACATCCGAAGATGGAAGTGCGGGGGTGTAAGTTTTTTTGTTTTGTCACCGGCAATGCGGCGAGGCAGATATGCAGGAAAGCCAGAAAATTGCCCAGAGTGCACCAACCGCCCGCCCGGATATCAAAATTTCCGCATCCTGCCGTAAAGACCCGTTGATGTTTTCGCTTATCCTCTGGCTCTGGTTCTGGGCCGCGCTCTATTTCACGCCGCGTGTGCTGGCGCTGGTCATCGGCCCGGAACCGGCGGCGGCGAAATGCAGTATTGTCGTTTTCGCCCTGCTGTTGAACTTCCTGGGTTTTTATACCATGTATCACCTGGTGATAATTTTTTTTGCCTGCCGAACTCGTTCCGCCGCACCGGACAGATTGCTGCAAAATACGGAAACAGACCAGGCACAACCGCGCGTGGCTTTGCTCTATACCACCTATAACGATTTCCAAGAAGCGGCAGTGCAGTCCTGTCTGAAGCAGCGATATGACAATTTTCACACCTTTATTTTAGATGACAGCACCGATCCGTCTTTTATTCAGCGCGTCGATACTTTTGCCGCTCGCTATGCGGAGCGGGTAACGGTTATTCGGCGCAGGGAGCGAACGGGGTACAAAGCCGGCAATATCAATCATGCTATGCGTAATATTTCTGGTTATGAATATTTTAGTATTTCCGACGCCGATACGCGGTTGCCGCCTGATTACCTTACGGCCTTGTTGCCGTATTTTCAGGATGAGCGTATCGCTTTTGCGCAGGCAAATCAGGCACTGAATCCCGCGCAGGATTCGGCGTTCGCCCGGCATCTGGGGTATCAAATCCGTTTGCACTGCGATTTTTATATGAAAACCAAAAACCGGTACGGATTCGTTATGTTTTACGGACATGGCGCCTTGCTGCGCACCGATGTGTATCGGCAGGTCGGCGGATTCCCGGAGATTGCCACTGAGGATTTGGCCTACTCGCTGCTGGTGCGCTTGCGGGGATATGAGGGTATTTATGCTTCGGAGGTGGTCTGCTATGAAGATTTTCCGCCGACATACCCGCAATATCGCCGCCGCAATGAAAAATGGATTCGCGGCACCAGCCAATGCCTGCAGCGTTATTTCCCGGCTTTTGCGCGGGCGCGGGAAGTGAGCTGGATGGAAAAAGTCGATGTGTTGAGCGCGGCGCTGCTGTTGCTGTTGCCCCTGCCGTTTGTGTCGTTGTTGCTCTGCGTGGGTGTGTTGTTGCCGCTGTTTTACACGCATTTCCGGTTCCAGGCGGCAATGTTTCAAATGCCCTTGGGATTTGAACAGACTCCGCTGAAATTGATCCTTGAGACTAATGGGAATTTGTTTTGGCGGTGGGACTATTTTATTTTTTTTCTGCTTTCACTTGTCGGATCGATTCTGCCGGCAATCGTCGGCGTTTTTCAAGAGCCGGCAAAAAAGCTGCGGTTCATCATCATGCATTCGTTTATGTTTTATGCCACCGGCGTGGTATCCGCGTTTCAGGTCATCGCCTATCTTGTGACAGGAAAAGCGATGTTTCCCGTGACCGGGCACCGGCAGGATGGCGTCGGCGGCGGTTGCGCGGGAAATGCGCCGGTGTGTCGTTTTTCCTTGCGTAACTACTTGTCGTATCCGTTAGCTAATCATCCTGCTACCGTAGCGCTGGAACTTGCCGCGGCAGTTATTTTCTTGAACATCAGCCTGGCGACGCAGAACATCTGGTTTCTGTCATTTGCCGCCGGCCTTGGCGTGAGCGTTTTTGTCCTGTATACCGGGTATGAACAAAAAGCGTTGCCGTGGCTGGCCGGCATACCCGTGGGATTTTTACTGGTAATAATCTGGTTGATTATCCGGAGCATTCAATAATGAGCAAGCACTCTTTTTTCAACGATTTTTATCGTAAAGGAGTTGTTATGAAGGGACTGTTGCGAAATAGTGTGTCAAGCGGTAATTTTCAGAGCAAGAAGGCAGGGCTCTCGGAAAGGCTCAGCAAAAAGCTGTAACC
>JAMWCB010000042.1 GCA_023819605.1 Candidatus Omnitrophota bacterium | reverse complement strand
CGGGATATCCTGAAGCGGCAGGGTATGCTGTTCGCCGGCATTTATCCCGCGAAAAATTTGGTGGAATTGGTCGAGTTGACCGATCATCCATGGTTTGTCGCTTGTCAATTTCATCCGGAATTTAAATCCAAGCCGGATGACGCGCATCCGTTGTTTCGCGATTTTATTAAAGCAGCGATCGGCTATGGCGCGGAGCGGAGCCGTGCGACAGGGTGACTATGGATAAAGAGATTAAATCGTACGCCGCGTATATTGCCACGTTGACGCAGATTAGTAAAGCGATCACCAGCGATTTGTATCTGGAGGATGTGCTGAAATTGATCGTGACGCTGACGGCGACGGTGATGCGGGCGAAAATTTGCGCGCTCTGGCTGCTCGATGATACAACGCAGGCGTTGAAAATCAAGGCGACGCAGGCGATGAGCAGTGAATATTTAAAAGCCCGTACGATCCGCGTCGGCGAAGGGATCGTCGGGTTAGTCGCGCAGACGCTGCAGCCGGTGATCATTCCGGATGTGCTCAAAGACGAACGGTACAAGGAAAAAAAATTGGCAAAGATGGAAAAATTGGTTTCCATGCTCAGTGTGCCGATGCTCGTGAAAAATCGGCTTATCGGTGTATTGAGTGTCTACACGCATGAGTTCTACGAATTTTCTTCCAGTGAGATCGATCTCGTGGTGACGGTAGCCAATCAGGCGGCGGTTGCGATCGAAAATACGGAATTGATTGTTAAAACACGTGTGATTCAGGAAGAATTGGAGTTGCGTAAAAAAGTCGAACGCGCAAAAGGTATTCTGATGCGGCAGCAAGGGCTCTCCGAACAGCAGGCGTATGATTTGATGCGCACTTCCAGTATGAGCAAGCGCGTGCCGATGAAAGATATCGCCGAGGCGATTATTCTCTCCGCGGAAATTACTCAATTGGTAGCTCGTTAAAATAATTTTTAAAAAAATTTTTTCATTTTCTGCATTTTTTTCTTGCATTATTATATATAATTTTTTATAGTAATTTTAAGAAGTGTGTATATTGTTCTGTCAACGATGCTTCACGGAAGAAGATAAAAAACGTGAGGGGGGTTTTAAAATCGACAGGGAAGGGGGGTGACAGAATTGGCTACAGCAAAAAAAGCGGTTAAGAAACCGGTAAAAAAAGCAGCAGCGAAGAAACCGGCAAAGAAAAAGAAATAACTGTATCCTTTCTGTGAGATCACGATCCCAAGATTGACAGCTTGGACAGGGAAGTTTCCAAATCCCAGAGGCGGGGGAAGTAGTAAGGGAAAACCTTAAGGCGGTCCTCGCCTTTGGGAGGGATCAAAAAACGCATATCGCATATCCTCTCAAAACCAACCATCCTGCGTTAATAATTGTATAAATATTTTCTCATTTTTTTACGGGTGTACCGTATTGGTTTAGCCCGTTTAGTTTACCACGCGCCTCTACACGAATAACAATGTGCGGATTTAGACCGACGGCAACCGGAGCTCAATGATGATCTACGGCGCTACACGGTGTCCCCGCCGGTTTAAACGAATGCAGGCTTTGAATCGTTCTGCGGGACGTCTCCCGCCGATCTATGGCGGGGTGCCGCGCACTCCCCGGGGCATTGCGGCAGTTCGCGGGATAGTCGCACGGGTGGGCGGTATCGTCGCGGAGGCGGATAGTTTACTCGTGTGGGAAAGAGCCTGGTTACCGGCTTGACGTAAACGATAACGAAAGGGGTGTGTCGATGTTGGAATTGTTGGAAGTTGTCGGCGTTTCGGAGGACGGATTTTCGCAGGCGACGCAAGCGGCAATCGAGCAGATACTCAGCCGCAGCCGCCGAATTCATTTTTTTGAAGTGGTTGAGCAGCGCGGCGCGGTGCGCGACGGAAAATTGAAAGAATTTCAGGTTAAGTTGAAAGTAGCGGTGGATATGGAACAAGTGTCATCGCCGGCGCCGGACGCGCCGGCGGCATCGCGGGATGAGTGTCCCAGTTGCCGGCAAACGGCGCCGGAGCACGGCCATCTCTGTGTGCCGCGCCAAGCGGGTGATCATCAATGCGAATGGTGCGGCGCGTTGATTCCGGATGAGCGGCATCTCTGCACGGAAAAAATAAAAGAGCTGGCGTATGTGTGTAATTCCTGCGGGCGTACTGCCGTCCGGGCGGAGTATTTGTGCGAGCCGCGTAAAATCGATTGAGCGGCGAGCCGGTGAGGGCGTGGTGCATTATATTCCGTTGCGCACAAAGAAAATTCCGGTTGTCTACGAAGATCAGGCGCTGTTGCTGGTCGATAAGCCGGCCGGCCTATTGTCCGTTGGGGGGGAAGGGAGTTCCGGGCGGGATTTGACGAGTCTTTTGCAGGAATATTTTCGGCTCCGGAATGCGCGCGGGGAATTAATTGCCTGTCATCGTTTGGATCGGGAAACCTCCGGGATTATGGTTTTAACCAAAGACCGGCGCAGCGCGCAGGCGATCATGGATGCCTTCCGCAACCGGCAGGTAAAAAAAACCTATGTGGCTTTTGTGCAAGGTGATTTTGCTCTGCCGCGCGGCAGTTGGGAACACCGTCTGCACGGAGCCTGGCCATATTCGGAGCAGCAGCCGAAGACCGCGTTGTCCCATTTCCAGACAGTCTTGCGCCACCGCCGGTTCAGTGTTTTAAAACTGCAGCCGGTTACTGGCCGCACCAATCAATTGCGGTTGCAATTACAGGCAGTCGGCTATCCGTTAGTGGGAGACCGCCGGTTCAGCCTTGCTCGGCAGTGGGCGGTGCCGTTCCCGCGCGCGGCATTACACTCCTGGCGTATCGCCTTTCGGCATCCGGTGTCGGGAGCGCCGCTGCAGTGCAGCGCGCCGCTGCCGGACGACATGCGGGAGTTTTTAACCGCGCAGGGAATTAATTATGAGCGGTTTCTGGCGAAGTTGTAAGCGCGCGGCGGGTATGTTATACTGAATCGGCAGGGCGTCGTCTGGTTCATCTGCAGCGGACGGCAATGTTTGTTCCGGATCGGTACACGATATACAATGAGCAAAGGGGTTTCGCGATGATGCCGATGGTTTTAATTCTGGGCGGGGGAAAAGGCTCGCGCTTGTTTCCGTTGACCTTGGAACGCAGTAAACCGGCAATCGGTTTTGCCGGCAAATACCGGATGATTGATATCCCGGTTTCAAATTGCCTTAATTCCGGTTACAATAAAATTTTTGTGCTGACGCAGTTTCTCTCCGCCAGTTTGCATGGGCATCTGATGGAAACTTACCAATTTGATAATTTTTCCAAAGGTTTCGTGCAAATTCTCTCCGCGGAACAGGGGCACGAACGCTCGGAATGGTTCCACGGCACCGCGGACGCCGTGCGCCAGGTTCTTCGGCACCTGCGCTACCAGGCGCAGGAGCACGTGCTGATTCTTTCCGGCGACCATTTATATACGATGGATTATCGGCGTTTGCTGGAATATCATATATGGAAAAAAGCCGATGTTACCGTCGCTTCCGTCTATGTGGACGCGCAGGAAGCTTCGCGCATGGGTATTCTCGATTGCGACGCGGGCGGGCAGATTCGGCGGCTGATTGAAAAACCCAAAGATGTCAAAAAACTCAAGTTTTCGGCGCGCGGTGACCCGAAAAGCGACAAGCAGAGCCGCTATCTGGCGTCGATGGGCGTGTACATGTTCAATAAGCAGGCTTTATTTGAAATTTTGACGACGTCCCAGGCGGAAGATTTCGGTAAGCATATTCTGCCGTTGCTGATTAAACGGAAGTCAAAAATCTTTGCCTATGAGTTTGACGGATATTGGCGCGATATCGGCACGGTCGGCGCGTATTATGAAGCGAGCATGGATTTGCTTGCGCCGCGGCCGGCGTTTAATTTATTTGATGAAAGCTGGCCGCTGATGACGCGGGCGCGTTTTTTGCCGCCCAGCCGGATGATTGATTCGGCGTTGAATAATTGCCTGATAGCCGACGGCTGTTTGTTGCGCAATGTCAGCGCCGAGCGTTCGATCATCGGCTTGCGCAGTACCATTGAGGACGGCACGGTAATCAAGGATGCGGTGCTCATGGGCAATGATTATTACCACGGCCGTTTCGATAAGAATGAAGATGAGCCGCTGATCGGGCAGAATGTGTATATTGAGCGGGCGATCGTGGATAAAAATGTGGCGATCGGCGACGGCTGCCGTATCCGTAATAAATACGGCCAGCCGGATTTCGACGGCGATTTATATTACGTGCGCGACGGGATAACGATTGTCCGGCGGGGAGTCGTTTTGCCGCCGGATACGATTATTTAGCGCGGATAGTTCAACGCGCCGGAACGGGGACGATCCAGCCGGTCTGCGCTGTTGTGTTGAAGCGCAGATGGGTGTGCGCGCCGGTTAGCGCAGGTTTGGTGAGTCAAGAGGGCAGGCCGGAGTGGCCTGCGGCAGGTATGTGCGCCGTGTCGTTTAGGCAGAACGCAGCGGGTACAGACGGAAAAAGGAGGTAGGGCAATGCTGGAAATTGTTGAAAAATTGATTTTGGCGGGGGTGGGGTTGGCAAATATGACGAAGGAGAAAGCGGATAAATTGGCCGACACGCTTATTTCCAAAGGGCAATTACAGGCTAAGGACAAGAACGCGGCGGTCAGCAAGATTCTTGACGCGACCCGGAAAGTCGATAAGCAGCTGGAAGAAAAAATGCGCGATATTGCGTTGGGGGTGATGAAAGGCACGGAGAAAGTGATGAGCGGTACGGAAAAACAAATAGATCAGTTGCATAAGAAAATCGCCAAACTTTCCGCGGATCTGGAGGCGGAACGGAAAAAAACAAAACGCGCGGCAACCGGCGGAAAGCGCGCGTCCAAGAAATAATCATGCTGCGAAAACTGAAAACGGTTGCTGCGGATATTAATCGCCTGCGGATAATCGTCTTAGTTTTTTTCGAAGAAGGTTTTGGATTTATCGTGGAACAGGTACGTTTAACGTACCTGTTGCCATTTCGGCAACGTTCCTGCGCGTTTCTTCAGCGCTATTGCCCGGTTTCCTTTTCTGACCGCCGGCAATCACTTTCGCTGCCGGAGTGTTTGCGGCGCGCTTTTGAGCGGTTAGGGCCGACGTTTATCAAGCTTGGGCAATTGTTGAGCCTGCGGTCGGATATTCTGCCTTTGGAATATACGCAGGCCTTGCGTCGTCTGCAGAGTCATGCGGCTTTTTTTTCGTTGGAGCAGGTAAAAAAAATCGTCCGGGAAGAACTGGGCAAAGAAGTTACGGAAATTTTTTCTGAATTTTCCGAAGAACCGTTCGCGGCCGCAAGCCTTTCGCAGGTGCATCGCGCCCGCTTGCCGGACGGAACCGCGGTCGCGGTGAAGATTCAGCGCCCGGAGATCCGTCGGGTAATCGAAAAAGACATCCATATTTTGTTTTTTCTCGCCTCGCTGGCCGAGCGGCACGTGCGCGATATCGCGCCCTTGCAGCCGGTAAAAATTGTGAAGCAGTTTTCCGAGTGGACCATGCGGGAACTTGATTTCACCGTGGAAGCGAGCAACGCCGAGCGCTTTCATGAAAATTTTTTGCACGATACACGGTTCCAGATTCCAGCCATTTATTGGCCGTATACCAGCCGCCGGGTATTGACCATGGAGTTTATTGAAGGCGTGCGCTTGGATGACCGGCAGGGTATCGAGGCTCTGGGGGCCGATGTTCGTTTATTGGCGCGCAACGGTTTGGAAATCGGCCTGACCCAGCTGTTTGCGCATGGATTTTTTCAGGCGGATCCGCATCCCGGAAATTTTTTTGTGCTGCCGGGTAACGTGCTGTGCCTACATGATTTCGGCATGGTCGGTTTTCTCGACCGCCACTTCCGGGATAAGCTGGTGCAGGTGTTTATGTCGTTTGCCGGCCGGGAAGTGGATGTCACGGTGGATAAAGTGCTGGATATGGCCGGCGAGCACACGCCGCAGCCGCGGGAATCGTTTCGGCGGCGGGCGGCGCCGTTGATTAATTTCTGGTTTTACGCGAAAACGCCGGAAAAAAGCTTGGCGAAGATTTTTTACGATTTAGTCATCGAGGGATTTCGCTGCGGGTTGGTATTTCCGGAAAACATGGTGCTCTGCGCCAAAGCGTTAGTTACCGCGGAGGCGACCGTGCAGACGCTCGACCCGCAGGTTAATGTCTTGGATTTGTCCGCGGCATTGGTCGACCAGGTGATCCGCGAGCGGCTGAATCCGCAGCGCATCGTTAAGGAATTGGAGCTGAATGTGGTAGAATATGTCAGCGTATTGCAGCAACTGCCGGAAAACACGTTGAAGTTGATTGAAAAAATCGAATCCGGCCAGATCGATGTGCGCATTGATAAAAGCGAATTTATGGCGTTGAAGGCGGAAATGGAACGAGTCAATAGTATTCGCTTGGTGTCGATTTTGATCGTTGCGCTGTTGGTTTCCGCCGGGATTATTTTGCGGATGGAAGAACAGACGTTACTGTTCGGGCTATCGGTTGCGAAGATCGAAGTAATTTTGGCGGCGGTTTGCATTGTCTGGCTGGTTGTATTGGTCCGCGGCCGGCCGCTGCCGTAAGAGGAGGCTGGCGATGGCGCTCGTAGCGGCGATGGGAGCGGTTTTGATCGTGTTGGCAGCGCTTGTGTTCAACCGCCGCTGCAGGGCAGCGGTTACTAAACAAGCGGCGCCGCCGGCGCCGGATGCTTCGCCGGCACAGCCGCAATCGGCGAGGGCGAGTTGCGGGTATCCCGCGGCAACCGGGCCGATTGAGGCTTCGCTGTTGCGCGCCAAACGGGTGCAGAATGCGGAACAATTTAATTTTGAACCCTACTGTCATGCGGAAACGCGCGACGTGCCGGAAGAATTCACCGACGAGCAGCGGTCCTTGTCGCAGCAGGCATTGAGCCGTATCCAGGCCGGCAAAGAAGCGGATTTACAGCAGGCGTTTGCCGTCGGCCGGCAATTAAAAAAGAAGTATCCGCGTTTTTATTTTGGCTACTACATCGTATCGTTAGTGTACCATTCCTGGAAACAGACGGAAAAAGCCGAAGCGGAATTACGCGAGGGCGTTGGTGTATGTTATCAAAAGTCCACCTTATACGCGGCGTGGGGTAGCTTCTGTTATGATAACGACCGGATGAATGAGGCGGTGGCGTGGTGGATTAAGAGTGCGGTGATGCAGGTGCATAATCGGAAGATCAACTTGAGCACGCCGTTTCTGTTTCTCGGCTACGCCGCGAAATTCTGCGGCCTGGAGCAGATCGCCATGACCCTGTTTGAGTTCGCCGGCCGCGCGCATCATGATATGCATCCGCTGGATAAAAAAGGCGAAGATAATTTATATCGCCACTTGCAGGAACACGGTTCGGAAACGATTCATCAGGCATTAGTCGTGTTGTATACCGAACACCTTTCCCAAATGGTTTTTTAACTTGGGTTCAGGGTTTTAACGCACGATCTCTTTGGAACACCTCGTACGGCGTATCGTAATCAAGCATTCTTTTTGATCAAACGTTATTTGCGCGATGATCTTAATTTTTTATGCACACCTGTCTGGTAAAAGTTGTTAAATAAAAAGGGAATCATAGATATCGTGCTATAATGGAGTTGTCTAAACGCCCACGGCACAAGGTAAGCGTCGTTAGAATCCCATCTTCCCCCTGCGGTGCATAGTTTGCTATCATCAGCGTACACGAACAAATCAAGGGAGGCAATCTATGAAACAGGCGCGGAATAAACAAATTGGTTCAGCGCGGTGGCGTGAGTATATCGCGGCGCAGGTGCAGAGCCGGCAGAGCATCACGGCGTATTGCCGAGCAGCAGGCGTGAGCGAATCAGGATTTTATCAGTGGTGCAAACGGCTCAATCCATTGCCTTAGTTTAGAATCGTTTTGGGATGGAAGGGTTGAGGGTTTTTCAGGAAGATATTATCCCGATAGTGACTATTGAGTGGGTTGTGGAATCGGCGCATAAAGAGGGCATAAAAACATAACCGGTACACGGTCGCCAAAGCGCGGGTAGTATCGAATAGCAATACGATCATCGGAAATTAGTATAGGCCGATGGTTGAGAATAATAATAGCGCAGGGCAAGGACATTAGATTAACCGCGCAGGGCGTAATTCTTTGTGCGCTGCCTGAAACAGTTGCTTGTCGGAAGTAACGAAGATATCGGCGCGGGCTACGGCAGCGGAAGCGAGTTGGAGGCTGTCGAGCGTCTTAAGTCGGTATTTAAGAATAAGTTTTGCCGCTGTTTCTTCCAGCAATGAATTCCAGATAACTTTGTGGAAATATATGAGGTCGTGCTGGCATTGTTTTTTTAACCAGGCGGCTTGAGTGGCGGTGATTGATTTATCAGCGGTGCGCCGCTGGAGCGCGGAGGTAAGTTCCAGCCAGAATGTGGGGCTGATCACGATGTCCGTTACGTTTTCCAGCAACGCGTCCAGGTCTTGGGATCCTTGCTCATGGATGTATTTTTTTACGAGTGCAGAACTGTCGATGAACGCTTTCATTGACGGGCGTCTTTTCGTTCCTGAATGATTGTTTCAGAAAGAGGTTTGCCGCAAAGGCGTAACTTTTTGATTGGCCGTTTCCACCCCGGAGATTCGATGTTTTCGTTGTGCGGCAGGATATCCGCGACCGGTATATTGCGCTCCATGACCACGATCCGTTGACCACTTTTAACCTGTTGCAGGTAATGTGAGAAATTATGGGTGAATTCACGAATATTTATTTTAACCATGGGGTTCGCCTCCAAGAAAAATATATCATAGTGCTAAGAAAATGTCAAACAAATATAATTTTTTTGTCAGACAATTATTGCTATCTTCCTTGCGGGAATAGATTTTTTTTACGGGTGGCCAGCCGGTGGTCCGAATGGATTAATGCATAATGCTTCTGTCTAACGACCGGTACTGAATCGCTTCCGCCAGATGCTCCTGCGTGATTGACTCCGCCCCCGCCAAATCCGCAATCGTCCGCGCAACTTTGAGTATTTTATCATACGCCCGGCCGGAAAGCCCCAGTTCATCGACGGCCAGGCGCAGTAGATGCTTTGATGGTTCGTCCAGGGCGCAGTGTTTTTTGAGCTGGCGGGTGGACATGTAGGCGTTGGCGAAGATGCCGCTATCGCGAAAGCGTTCGCGTTGGACGCTGCGGCAGGCTTCTACGCGTTTCTGCACCGCGGCGCTGGGTTCGGCCGCCGGGGCGTCCATGAGCTCTTTGTAGTTGACCGGCGGCACTTCGATATGGATGTCGATGCGGTCGAGCAGCGGTCCGCTGATTTTTGAACGGTATTGTTCGATGCGGTGCGGCTGGCAGCGGCATTCTTTGGTGGGATGGCCGAAGAAGCCGCAGGGGCAGGGGTTCATGGCGCAAACGAGCATAAAGCGCGAGGGAAAGGTGACCGATTTGACGGCGCGGGATACGCTGACGTAGCCGTCTTCTAAAGGCTGGCGCAGCGATTCCAGAACATTGCGGTTGAATTCCGGCAGTTCATCGAGGAAGAGAATACCGTTGTGCGCCAGGCTCACTTCGCCGGGTTTGGGATTGCTGCCGCCGCCGACTAAGGCGATATCGCTGGTGGTATGGTGCGGGCTGCGGAACGGCCGTGTGGCGACGAGCGCCTGATTTTTGGCGAGCAGTCCGCTGATGCTGTAGAGTTTGGTTGTTTCCAGCGCTTCGTCGATGCTCAGCGTCGGAATGATCGTGGGAATGCGGCGCGCGAGCATGGTTTTTCCAGAGCCGGGCGAACCGAGCAGGATGATGTTGTGATTGCCGGCAACCGCCACTTCTAGAGCGCGTTTGACGAATTGTTGGCCTTTGACGTCCGCCAGGTCGACTTCGTAGCGCGAGTATTTTTCGAATTCGCGCGCAATGTCTTTGCGATGCGGTTTGACCGTGATTTCGCCGTTGAGAAAGCTGACGGTTTGCGCCAACGACGCAAGACCGTATACCGGCGCGGTGCTGACCACCGCGGCTTCGGCGGCGTTGGCGGCCGGCACGAGCACGGCGCGGTTGAGTTCGCGCACGCCGAGGATCATGGAAAGGATCCCTTTGACCGGCTGGATGGTGCCGTCCAGGGACAGTTCTCCCAGGATAATAAAATCCTGCAGGCGTTGTTGGGAAATGACGTCGTTTGCCGCCAGTATTCCTAAGGCAATGGCCAGGTCGAATGCCGAACCCTCTTTTTTGGTGTCTGCCGGGGCAAGGTTGATCGTCAGGCGCTTGACCGGGAATTTAAACCCGGAATTTTTTATCGCCGCGCGCACGCGGTCTTTCGCTTCTTTTATGGCAGTATCCGGCAGGCCGACTATGGCGATCTGGGGCAGGCCCTGCGCGACATCGACTTCTGTGGTGATCAGGGAGCCGTCAATGCCGTTGACGCTGGCGCTGTAAAGTTTTGCAAACATAACATTAATTTTTACAAATGGTTATGTTAATAATCTGTTGTGCCATGTTTGATTATAGTCCGGAAACGCGGCAGGCGTCAATAAAAAATTGATTTTTTAAAAAGGCTATACTATAATAAACGAACCATGCAAATTCAGGATACGGATTTTTTTCGCGACGTTGCGGCCAACCGGTTGATTATGGCGGCGGTTTCTTCGTGGATTGGCGCGCAGCTGATAAAAGTTTTTTTGGGACTGGTTAAGGAGCATCGTTTTAATTTCCGTTGGATTTTAACCACCGGCGGCATGCCGAGCGCTCATTCTGCGGGTGTGGCGGCGTTGGCCACTGCCGCGGGGTTGTATACCGGTTTTGACAGTGTGCCGTTTGCGATTGCCGCGGTGTTCGCGTTGATTACGATGTTCGACGCGCAGGGTATACGCCGCATGGCCGGCCAGCAGGCGGAGGTCTTGAACCGGATCGTCGAGGATATTTATCAACACCGGGGCGTCAATGAAGAACGCTTGAAAGAATTGCTGGGGCATACGCCGGTGGAAGTTTTGGCCGGCGCGGCGTTGGGGATGGTGATCGCGGTACTGGTGGTATCGTTGCGATAATTATACGAGGTTGAGGGAGCAGGCTAGGGGGGGTAAGGAAATGAGAAACGCACTTATTGTTGTTCTGTTGATCGCGGCGGCGGGGCTTGGGATATGGCTGGTGTCCGGCAAAAAAAAAGCGGAGCCGCGCGCGGTGGCGCCGGCCGTGGAGCAGCCGGTAGATATTCCGGCCGCCGACCCGGCGGCCGCGCTGTTTGCGCAAGCCCAAGGATTGAAGCCGGTGAATGTGGCCGAAGCTATGGCGAAATTCGAAAGGATTGCGGCTGAGTACGCCGATTCCGAGTATGCGCCGCGCGCGTTTGCGGAGATCGCCGCGCTCTATCGCGGCCAAAATATGACCGCGGAAGAAAAAACGGTGCTGCTGCGTATTTTGGAGCAGTTTCCGGACACGCCGGCCGGTTCAGACGCCCGCCGGCGATTGGGCGAAATCAATATCGCCGCGATTTTTTCTCCGGCGGAAGGACCGCACACCGAAGTGTATGCCGTCAAATCCGGCGATACGTTATATAAAATCGCGAAAATGTTCAATACGACGGTTGAATTGATCGCGCGGAGCAATAAGATTACCAACGCGCTGATCAAGCCCGGACAGAAGTTAAAATTTGTCAAAGGGCAGTTCCGTATCGTGGTGGATCAAAAAGCCCGCACGCTGACGCTCTTTGACGGGCAGGGGTTTGTGAAAGAGTATGCCGTCGGCCTGGGCGCGGATAATTCCACGCCGGTAGGTAAATTTAAAATCAATAGCCGCATCGCCAAGCCGGTATGGTATAAGACCGGCGCGATCGTGCCGGCCGGCAGCCCGGAAAATATTCTGGGCACGCATTGGCTGGGATTGTCCGAGCCGGGGTACGGGATTCACGGCACTACGGACAGCGCGCCGATTCAGACGCAGCAGACGCAGGGTTGTGTGCGCATGTATAATCAGGAAGTGGAAGAGTTGTACACCATTGTTCCGATCGGCACGGAAGTCGAAATCGTCGGGTAATCCGAATATAGCACTATCCTGGCGAACTATTCGGGCGAATCAGGATGTGTCGCGCCGCAGAAAGGATGATATCGATGCAGGGACTTGATTTCGAACGTCCGATTGTCGAGTTGGAGCAGAAAATCGCGGAATTGCGGGGTTTTTCACAGAAGCAAAATGTGGATTTAACCGATGAGATAAACAGTTGCGCAGAGAAGTTGGAAAAACTTAAACATGAAGTGTTCGATAATCTCACCCCCTGGCAGCGCGTGCAGATCGCCCGCCATCCGAAACGACCCTATACGCTCGATTACATTCAATTGATGACGACGGATTTTTATGAGTTGCACGGCGACCGGCATTTTCGCGATGATCCGGCGATCGTCGGCGGTTTTGCGAAATTGGACAGTCAGAAAATCATGATCATCGGCCATCAGAAGGGCCGCGACACTAAAGAAAATCTGTTCCGCAGTTTCGGCAGCCCGCACCCGGAAGGGTATCGCAAGGCGATGCGCCTGATGGATCTGGCGGCGCGGATGCGTGTGCCGATCGTCACGTTCGTTGATACGCCGGGAGCGTATCCGGGCGTTGATGCCGAGGAACGCGGCCAGGCGGAGGCGATCGCGTTTAATCTGCGGGAAATGTCCCGGCTGAGCGTGCCGGTGGTTGTGGTGGTGATCGGCGAAGGCGGTTCCGGCGGCGCGCTGGGCATCGGCGTGGGCGACCGGATTCTGATGCTGGAGAATGCGTACTATTCGGTGATTTCACCGGAAGGTTGCGCCGCGATTCTTTGGCGGACAAAGGCTAACGCGCCGCAGGCCGCGGCGGCGCTGAAAATCACCGCCGATGATCTGTTGGCCTTGAAGATTATCGATGAAAGAATTCCCGAGCCGCTGGGCGGCGCGCATCGCGATTATCCGAAAACCGCCGCGGCGGTCAAGGCGGCGGTAAAACGGAACCTGCAGGCGTTGTTGAAAATCCCGGCGCCGGAATTGGCGCAAAAACGATACGAGAAATACCGTTCAATCGGCATGTGGACAGAATAATCCCCGTGTGTATTCCCAGCAGTACCGCGCAGAAACGGACCGGCAGAGGGAGCAGGTCCGTTTTTTGCTGCGGCGGGGCGCAGTAAAGCGGAGCGGAAGGCCATGCGAATTGTTACGCCGGCGCAGATGCGGGAGCTTGATCGCCGGGCCCAGGCGGAATTCGGCATCTCCGGCCTGATTCTTATGGAAAATGCCGGTGCGCGCGCGGCCGATCATATTGCCGCGCGTCTTGGCGAGCCGGCGGGTGCCGGCCGGGTGGTTGTTGTTTGCGGCACCGGCAATAACGGTGGCGACGGTTTGGTGGCCGCGCGCCATTTGCATAATCGCGGTTATGCCCTGAAGGTTTTTTTGGCCGGCGCGGAAGCGGCGGTGCGCGGCGACGCGTTGGTCAACTACGCCATCGTTCGGCGCCTTGCGATCGATTGTACGGCGCTTACGCAACCGCCGGATGCGGCCGCCGCACGGATTCTCCGCTCTGCCGCGGTGATTGTCGACGCGCTGTATGGTATCGGGTTAAATAAGCCGGTAACCGGCCTTGCCGCGGAGGTCATTGATTTGATAAATCGCTGCGGCCGGTATATCGTAGCGTTGGATGTGCCTTCCGGTTTGTGCGCGGCTTCCGGGCGGGCGCAGGGAGCCTGTGTGCGCGCGCAGGAAACGCTCACCTGCGGCGTGATGAAGCAGGGTTTGTTGACGGACAGCGGCCGCCGTCAGGCCGGCAAGATTTATGTGCTGGATATCGGGCTGCCGCGTCAATTGCTGGAAGCGTTGCCGGAGTAAGCGGGATTATGGAGCAGGAGCATCGCCGGGTGATTTTTTTAGTCGGCCCGACGGCCGGCGGGAAGACTGCGGTTGGTATCGCGCTGGCCCGGCGGATCGGCGCGGAAATTATCTCTGCGGATTCGATGCAGGTATACCGCGGCATGGAAATTTTGAGCGCGCAGCCGACGGCGGAGGATATGCGGGGGGTGGCGCACCATGGAATCGGGGTGCGCGGCCCGGCGCAGGAATATAACGCCGCCTTATTCCGGGAATTTGCCCTGCCGGTGATTTCCGCGATCCAGGCGCGGGGAAATGTACCCCTGATCGTCGGCGGCAGCGGATTGTATATCGATGCGTTGCGCTACGGGCTGGCGCCGGATGCCGGCAGGAACGATGCAGTGCGCCGGAGCCTTGCCGCGCAGGCGCAGGCGGAAGGCTCGGCGGCGATTTACGACCTGCTGCGGGAAAAAGATCCGGCGGTGGCTGCGGCGATTCATCCGCATAATGTGCGCCGGGTGATTCGCGCCCTGGAGGCGTGCTTGTCGCACGCGCAGCCTTTTTCGCAGGTGCGCGCCGCGCGGCAGGGCTTAGCGGCCACCCACCGGTTGCGTCTGTTTGGGCTGCGCCGGCCGCGGCCGGAATTATATGCGCGTATCGACCGCCGTGTGGAACAGATGGTCGCCGCCGGTTTGGTGGAAGAAGTGCGCCGGCTGCGCAGCCAGGCATTGAGCGCGACCGCAGCGCAGGCATTAGGAGTGCGGCAAATCGGCGTTTACCTGGACGGGCAGTGCGCGTTGGCCGAAGCGGTCGCGCGTTTGCAGCAGGATACGCGGCATTTTGCCAAGCGGCAGTTGACTTGGTTTCGGCGGGATGCGCAGATAGAATGGCTGGACGTATCGGCGGCGATGGACGCGGACGAAATCGCCGCGCGGATCGCCGAAACGCTGCGCGCGGCAAACGATTCCGCAGAGGCGAGCCCTGGGCGGCCGGCAGACTCCGGATAGTAACTTTTTGCTTGTATTTGCCCCCATACACTGTAGAATAAAAATATTTGTGACGCGGTGAAACCGCGATGATGGAAAGGGATGCCATGAATGCCAGCCGACGTGCTTTGGAACGTATTGATTCGCAATTAGCGGAATTTGAGCCGGGAAGCCTGCGGTATGAAATTTTAACCTGCGTGCGGAAATTTAAGAGTTCTTGGATGGAATTGGGCCAGTACCTGGTGAGCGTGCATCGTGATAAATTATACAAAGAGTGGGATTATTTGACGTTTGACGCGTATTGCGTCAAGGAAGTGGGTATCCGCAAAGAAACGGCGCAGAAATTATTGCGGTCGTATTTTTTTTTGGAGCAGGAAGAGCCGGAGTATTTGAAAAAGGAGTATGCGGAACAGGCGGATGTGCGGAAAATTCCTTCCTTCGAGGCGGTGGATACGCTGCGGCAGGTGAAGAATAATAAGCGGCTTTCCGAAGAAGCGTATACCCAGATGCGGCAGAAGGTGCTTGAAGACGGCGGCGCGGATAAAGAGGTAAAAGACGTATACCGCCAGATGATGAAAAATGCGCAAGAAGCCGCGGCGGATCCGGAAGAAGAACGAAAAAAACGCCGCGGCCAATACGTGCGGCGGATGCTTGGGGCGTTGGCGTCTTTGCGGCGCGAACTGGAAGCGAATAATTTTTTGTCCGGGAAAATCCTAAAGGATCTGGATGTGGTGATCAACGAAATAGAAGAAGAGCTGGTGTAGGTCGCCGGCCGGAGCGGGTCGAATGGAAGGCCATCCTCACGTAGAATCGCCGAATGTCACGGCATTGTTCGTGCCGGAAATAAAAGCGCTGCTCGCCGAGAAAAATTTCAGCGAATTGAAATCTCTGCTTTACGATATTCCTCCCATGGATTTGGCGGAAGGCTGGTTCGAATTCAGCGACCAGGAGAAAATTTTAATTTTCCGCCTCATTAATTTTCATCAAGCGGTGGAATTGTTTGAATACATGGATTTCGAGGCGCAGTCGTTTTTATTGAATAATCTGAAGAATGCGGAAGTTTCGAATATTTTAAACGAAATGGCTCCGGACGACCGCGTGAAGTTGTTTAAAGACCTGCCGCCGAAAGTGATCCGTAAATTCTTCAAGCTCATGAAAAAAGAAGAGGTTGAAGATGTTCAGGAATTGATGACCTACGAAGAGGGCACCGCCGGCGCGTTGATGACCACCGATTTTGTCGAAGTTTCGCCGGAAATGACCGCGCGGGAAGCTCTCTTGAAGCTGCAGGAAAGCCTCAGCCGCGACCCCGACCTGGACTTAAGTTTTGTTTATGTGACGAACGAGTCGCACCGTTTGCTGGGGGTTATCGAGTTGGAAAATCTCATTCGCTCGTCGCCCGGCACGTTATTGCGCGAGTTGATGGAAAAAGCGGATTTTATCAAAATTAATGATTATACCGGTAAGGAAGAAGTGGCCAGCGTGTTTAAGCATTACGATTTGGTTACCGCGCCGGTTGTCGATGAGGGCAATGAATTGCTCGGGATTATCACGGTCGATGACGTCGTGGAATTGATGGACCGCGAAACGACCAAAGCGATTTATGAATTGGGAAAAATGACCGGCGGCGAAGGCGAGCTCATTAGCTATGCCACGGCGACGGTTAAGGAACTGGTGCAGCGTCGCGCCGGCTGGCTGATTTTTCTGCTGGTTTTCGATTTTTTGACCGGCACTGTTTTGAAAAATTTTCAGGATACGCTCAGTGCGGTTGTTTCGTTGGTTTTTTTTATCCCGATGCTGTTGGATACCGGCGGCAATGCCGGGGCGCAAGCGTCGATTACAGTTATCCGCGGCTTGGCCACCGGCGATGTGAATTTGGGCGGGAATGTGCGGCGGGTGGTGAAATTGGAATTGATTGCCGCTTTACTCATGGGACTGATCGTCGGCGCTGTGGCGTTTGTGCGGGCATTGATGCTGCAGTCGGAATTGCTTGTTTCGGCGGTGGTCGGGATTTCGATGTTTACGATTGTGCTCCTGGCGATTATGACCGGTTTATCGCTGCCCCTCCTGTCGAAAAAATTCGGTTGGGACCCGGCGGTTTTAGCCGGGCCGATTACGACCAGCGTCGTCGACGTGTTCGGCCTGATCATTTATTTTAAAGTCGCGCAATGGCTGTTGCCGGTGTTACGCTGAGTGCCGGGAGGGGCGGATGGAATTATTCGGGAAAAATGCGGTGCAGGAGCGTCTGCGCGTAAATCCGGCCAGCGTGCGCAAAATTATTTGTGCCGCTTCGGCGCGCCCGGCGCCGATTGAAGCGACGGCCCGGCAGCGCCAGGTGACCTGCGTGTATCTTGCCGACGAGCTTTTTCAACAGCGCGCGCGGGGACGGCAC
The DNA here is from genome assembly GCA_023819605.1 of Candidatus Omnitrophota bacterium. Classification (GTDB taxonomy): domain Bacteria; phylum Omnitrophota; class Gorgyraeia; order B26-G9; family B26-G9; genus JAMWCB01. Next base: position 958 of record JAMWCB010000042.1, on the reverse strand, counting down.
ACGCAAGGGATTATCGCGGAAATAGCGGATTTTGTCTATACGGACGCGCAGGAGATTTTGGCGGCGCCGGCGGCGCAGAAGCGCGCTATTGTGGCGCTGAGCGGCATTACCGATCCCCAGAATTTCGGCTCGATTATCCGCACGTTGGCTTGCTACGGCGATTTCGCCGTGGTTATTCCGCAGCACCGCAGTGTTCCGGTCAACGAAACGGTTTTAAAAGTTGCCTGCGGCGGCGAGAATTACGTGCCGGTTTGCCAGGTAAAAAATCTCATTCCGTTTTTACAGGCAGCCAAAAAAGCCGGTTACTGGATTGTCGGTACGGTCCCTGCCAGCGGCGAAAATATTTGTTCGTTTTCGTTTCCGTGGCCGTTGTGCGTGGTGATCGGTTCGGAAGGTGAGGGAATTCGGCGGGGGGTTGCCCAGACGTTGGATGCGCGTATATTTATTCCGATGGCCGGCGGCGCTCTGTCGCTGAACGCGGCCGTTGCCTGCGCGGTCGTCGGTTATGAAGCGGTGCGGCAGCGCAGCCAGCGAAAAAATTGAAAATTCCGGCGCGTTCGGGTATACTTATAAATGGATGGGGTGTGACGCTACGCAGTTCGCTGTATTCCTGCCGTTGATATCCGCGCGCACGGGGAGTGTATTTTTGGAATTATGCTGTGTGGTTTCGTTGACACCGACACGACCTGAAATGAGCGTGGAAGATGAAAACATTTTTTTTTGGTATAATGTTTTATTCCGGGCTGTGGTTGAGTCCGTCCGTAAGTTTTGCAATTGTCGACGCAGCAAATCCTCCGCAAACAGAGGAATTTGCGCGGGAGCAGAGTTATTGTTCGGTTCCCTGGAATACGGCGATCAATCAAGCCGAGGAACCGAAGGAAAAGTATCCCACCAAGCGGAAAATAACTCCGGAAACTTTACGGCAGACGCTAAAAGAATATTATATTCCTCAGGTTTC
>JAMWCB010000169.1 GCA_023819605.1 Candidatus Omnitrophota bacterium | reverse complement strand
ACAGCACGGCAAAACGGATATTCCGATGGCGTTTCGCGCGCTCAATCAAATTCAACAGACGGTCGATGAACAACGTGCGGTTCGGCAAACCGGTCAACTTATCATGGAGCGCATCATAGCGCAGCTGCTCTTCGGCAACCTTGTTTTTAGTAATATCCGTTTGCGAACCGGCTAAACGCGCCAATTGCCCCTGCTCGTCATAAACCGCGATACCGCGCGCGAGCATCCACACGTAGGTGCCGTTCTTATGCAGCATGCGGTACTCGATATTCATATGCGTATTACTGTTTTTCTGTTTGAAAAGTTCCAGCGTCCGGTTGAAAAACAAAACGTCTTCCGCGTGGATGCGCCGTAACCATTCTTCCGGAGCTGCCGTGATTTCATCGTCCGCATACCCGAGCATCTGTTTCCAACGGGCGGAATAATAAATCGTTTCCCGCCTCAAATCCCAATCCCACAGGCCGTCATTGGCTCCGGCGGCGGCAACCGCGTAACGGTCTTCGCTTTCCTTTAAATCCGCCAGCGCTTTTTTATAAATCGTCATCTCCCGGATGACGACCACGATTTGGTCGGCCAACAGCGGCTGCAACCGCGCTTCATAAAACGCCGCTTTCCCGTTCCGAACCAGCGCATATTCCAGCGTGACCGTGGCGCGGCTGCGGAATATTTCTTCCATTGCGTTCTGAAATTTCTCGGCGATTCCCTGTTCATGCACATCCTGGATCCGCGCGCCCCGCAGGGCGGCGGCCGGAACATAAAAATCGCGCGCCCCGGCCTTAAAGCTTACTATCGTGCCCTGCTTATCCAAACGCAAAAACATATCCGGCAGCGCGTTAAAAATCGCTTGTATCTCGGAATTGCGCTGCATCAGCTCCTGCGAACTTAATTCCAGAGAACGTTCCAAGAGCTTGCGTTCCGCGTCGTTGTGCTGATACATTTCATTAATCGCCGAAAACAGCGGGTCCTGCGCCTGCAACACCCCGTCCGGCAGAATATGCTTCTTCAACTGCCGTTTCAGCAACACGTGCATATTTTCTACCATTGCCTACCTCTCGGAAAACGTTGTAATGGTCATCGTCTGATTGTGCAATTCACTTTTCGCTCCGCGCACGAACGGGCAAATTTCCCCATAGGAATAAAATCCGGTCAAAATCGTCCTGCTCCCCAAAACTTCCTGCACCCCTTCGACCTCTTCCTCGACGCGCTGCTTGAGAACCATTTTCCGGCCGACACAACTGATCAGAATCGCGAAATCCGGTTCATTATCCGGGCACGCTTTACGGCAGCCCTGCGCGGCGCCGATCGCCCCGTCAACCAACCCTTCCAGGCTGGCTTTCATCAATCGCACGGACGAGCCTTCCGGGATATCGCCGGCGAAGGTCATGCTCTGTTCCTGTTCGTTCACGGCCAGGATCGTGCGCACAATCCAATCTGCGCCGTCCTCACGCCGTAAACTCAACGGAAACAAAAGGCCGGAAGCGGGCAACTTATCCGCGTACTCGCCGAGGTATTGTTTATATAATTTTAACGCCGACTCGCCGTCCAATTCATAGAGAATATTGTTTTTCGAACGCGTGACCAGGCGATCCGGCCCAAACGGATCCCATCCGCCCAGGGAAGAATATCCGACCTTGATTCCAGAACCATATATGCCCAACGCAACGACCGTATTCTTCAAAGGCCGGCCGTCTGCGATGACGAACGTCTCTTTAAAACGGTCGCCGTCGCCAGATAAACCGCCGGTCACCGCGACATGCGGCGGCAAATGCCGAACGATCCCGGTGACTAATTCGCTGCCGTTAATATTTAACCCTTCGGAAAGTACAAAAACATGGGCAAGCTCTTGTTTCGGCAACCCCTGCACCAAGCGTTCGCCGATCTGCGCGCTTTCTTCCATATGGGAAATCTGCACACTTGCCGTTTGCATAAGGCTTTTTTCGAAATAAAGCGCGGTCATAACCAACGCGTCATCGGATACCAGCGTGCCGCAAATCTCCCCGGCCGTCGAACAACCGGCCACATACGCTTTCGGGTAGGCCTGCTGCGCCTCTTGTATAATTGCCGGATCGGCAATCAAATCCCGGTTTCCGAATAAAAGCACCAATTGCGCTGCGTCATGGAGCTGCCCGGACGGCGCCGGAGTCCAACCCTGATCTTTTGTTCGCCGGCATTGTTCAATTTTCATATCCCCCTCCTATTCGAAGATCGCTGCGGCACAAACATGCTCGCTTCATGAAAAAGCGGCGTAATCAACATCTGGAATCAGTAAACGGGCAGGCGTAAACCCGGATCCATCCGATGGCGCTCATTCTAAACGGATAACCCATTAAATGTCAAGCAAAAACGTAGAGATAATAGCAATTCGGCTGCCCCCGTGCATGCATCCGCAATGAACGCGAAAAAAAATGCCGGGGGCCGTAGCGGAATAAAAAAATATCAGGTATAGTTTACTATCGTTCAATAAGTTATGTATATATCTCATTCTATCTTCACAATATGTATATTCCTGATTCCGGCCCTGCTGTTGCAGGGCAGCCGGCAATTACTGCCGTCGTACCTACACCGCGCCGGCACCGCGGAACGGCATCTGCTTTCTCCCCGCTTAACGATCGACACGCTTATTTTACAAAATAATATAACCGCGCATATCCAAGGAGCCCTCGCTGCCGCCCCACGATCAGAAAATCGATCACACGCGCAAGCCGCCGCACCGCGGGAAGAAGTAAATCCGATTGTTTTTTTCACGTACGCGGTAAAAAACTTTTCTTTTCGAATAATCGTCTTCTCCTTGACGCTGATCATGCCGCTGGCCGGCGCCACAATGCTCTGCGGAATATACTGCATCGGCGTAACCGCCCTGATAATCGGTATGTCTATCTTTTTTTTACAGCGAGCCGCGAAATTTCTGCAAACTCTGCCGCGACGGCTGTTCCATTATACATGCGTGGCGATCGGCGTCCTTGCCGGCACGGGATTTATCATCACCACACTGATTATGCCTGTATTTATCGGCAGCTGCGCACTCTGTGCCGGCCTGATCATCGTTTCCGTGTATCACGCGTATGTGCGCCTCAAGCCTTCGCCGGTAAATAGCCGGGCAACCGCGACACCCGCAGAAGATGCTGCGCCCAAGCAGAAAAATCAACCGGTATCCCGGAACTCCGATTCCGAAAGTTCCGGGGCACCGAAATCCTCGATTTGCAACACATTTAAAAATGCGAAGGTGATTGAATTTCCGTCAATCGACCGGAACGTGCACAGAATACAAATGGCCATCTGATATGCAAAAACTGACCGGTATGCTTCACAACACCCTACACCTAACCCGGATATTTCACCAGGAAGGTGAAATATCCGCCCGAAGGGCCGATAGATTGAATCGGTACGATTTAATTTTGCTATCGGGGTATGCCCGCACTTTTTGCTCGTCTGAGACGAGTGATGAAATATGCGGGCTAATGCTGCGCCAAG
>JAMWCB010000041.1 GCA_023819605.1 Candidatus Omnitrophota bacterium | reverse complement strand
CTCGTTAACCTGGCGAGAAATCGCGGATGAGCTGGGCGTGAAACAAAAAATAGTGAAGGATGCTTTTGCGCGGCAGGGGGTGCAGAGTTTATTTTATAAAGGTAAAGAATATCCGCTTTCGCTGTTGGTGCCGGATAAACAATACGCGCAGCTGCAGGTGCGCGATGTGCTGCGGGAATATATTCGTGAACAGGGATTAGGCGTTGAGGAATTATCCGATCATTTGGTAGCGATTATGAATCAATGCCAGTATCGCCGGGGAGCAGATGAGTTGACGCAAGACCAGGTGAAAAAAATAATTCGCGCATTTGTGCGCGAGCATGCGGCGGCCGGTGATATTGACCGGAGATCGAAGAAACGGCAAAAGCAGGATGCGGTGTTGCAGTCGATATAAAATTATCTGGACAAGTGCGCGGTGGATGGACAGTATCAGCTTGTGATGCCGCAGGATATCATTATTGTACGTCGAAATGGTAACGCGGTACCACACGTTATCAGCACGCATTCCGAGTTTTATCCACGCATTTTTGAAAACCCCGGCCTTTAGGCCGGGGTTGAAAGCGGAATTGCGGGATTCCGCTCAGATACCCCGGGCTTTAGCCCGGGTGAGCTTCATTTTTCCAAGTCGGCGGCTGTCGAGCAGGCGATTTAGCCCGGATATTGCCAGAGCGGTGCATGAAGCGCGTTAACAGAATTTTTTTCTGCTGGAACTATATCGCCGCGAAATGTAAATTGATACGCTTGCGGTGAGGATTCGATGTTGAATGCTATCTTTGGTCGCACATAAGTGGATTGGATGTTCATGACCTGGCGTAGATGGTGGTTATGCAGAGAACATTTTGGAAATATCGCCGGTGGTTGATCGTGATGCTGTGCTGTGTGGGGAGCATACAGAGCGCCGCTCTGTGTGCCCCCCAGAAAGCGGTTATGCGTCCGTGCGCCGATCAGCTGTCGCCGGCGATGCGAATTGAAACAGCCGCGGTGCGAACGGCATTTCAGGGGCAGCCGGCGTTATCGCTCGCCGGCGTCGTGTTTCCGAAAACGTTTGTCGCGCAGGGACCGATTTCCGGTGTAATCGTGATTGCGGATTATTCCAATACCGTTTCTCCCGGCCTGGACACTCTCCAGGGAAAATACTTAGACGCGTTTGTCGATAGTTTGCGCGGTTGTGAATTATTTGTGCTGACTACGGGGGATAACCGAAAATTTTTGCTCGAGCATGTGGTCGCGCCACTCGTGGCACGTTTAGAAGAGACAGGGCAGACGGAGCTTCTGGATAAAATAGTGTTGCAATACGCAGCCGGCGGCGGATGTTTTAAGATTTCGCGCACAGGGCAGACAGAAGATCTGTGGGTGCCGGCATCAATGGGGATAGTGAGCCGGCAATGGTTAAGTCTTCGGTTTATTGAATTTTTTTGGGATGTGCTGTGGGAGCGGGCTACGGAACTTAGTATTGATGAATCAGTTTTACGGCAGGCAAAAAAAGATGCGATAGAGCGTTTTAATCTGTTGTTAGCCACGGAAACCTGGAACCAGGCAAGCTCGGATGCGCCGGTCAATTATCCTATCGTTCCGGAACATTTGAAAAATTCGCTGGGTAATATTTTTTTAAAAGACACGGGGGCATCACTTACTTTAGAATTGCTCTATCCGGGTACGGCAGTGAAGCAGGCATATGGAGAAAATATGAATGTGTTTTCCGTCGGGATTATGGAACGGGTGCATGCGGAATCTGCGGAGATACAGGTACCTTTTCTCGTTGCCGGTCCTACCTTTGCCGAGGGTACTGTTTCGGAAAAGCGCGGCGGCATCGCGCGCCTCTTCCGGCATGCACGGATGTCAGAATTTTTGTCGACACTACGTGTCTCAGCCGGGTACGAGAAAATTGCGGTATTTTTGATGGGCGACTCATTGAATGATCGGCACCTGGAATTAAAACCAGAGGATGTTCCGCAGCTGCGTGATGTGCTCGTGATGCTGCCGGTTTTTTTGGGTAAAGATCCGGCAGTGGTTCAGGCGTGGAACGTGAATTGTTTTCTCCCGCGCTTAAAACAGGCGGAAGGCGGCGCATTCTTCCTGCGTGTTGCCGCGCAGGCGAAGGGGATGTATTTTGCAGACCCCTTTACCGCATTGCGTCAGACAGACCCCGATGACGATCCGGGCGCGTCTATCGAAATTTTCTTGGAGCAACACCGTGGTTCCCGCACCGCCGATATGGTCAGGATGCCGGCGGAATCTATTTAGCTCGTTGTTTTAATGGTTCATTTAAAGATGAATGTAAAGTGCGGATTATGGTCTGCGCTGTTCCCAGCGTTCCAAGCGCTCTTGCGCTTTTTGCTGTCGCTGCGGGTCGCGCTCGCGCGCGATAAATTCCCGGAGCATATCGGCTGCGGCCGCACGGTCGCCGCGTTCGGCGAGAATGGTGGCAAGCATCATGTAGGGGCCGGGATTCTGCGGTTCTAAACTCATGACTTTGCGAACCATTTCTTCGGCGCGTTCGCTTTGTCCGGATTCCAGATAGACGCGGGCCGCGGTCATCAGTAACGGAGGGCTGTCGGACTGTTCGCGTAACTGCGTTTCTACCGTTTGCAGGGCAGCCTGCGTGTTGCCTTCTCGGAGATCCTGCTGGATTTGTTCGCGCAGTCCGCGCAGATCCCGGCGGCCTGCCGCCGGATTCCGCTCAGCCGGCGGTTCCTCCGGTAATGGATTTTGTCCGTTCATTCCCGGAGAAAGATGTGTAAATTCGTCCGTTTGCGCGAGGGATTCTCGGCCGGGCAACTCCGGTTCCGGCGGCGTAGGCCGCGGGAGCTGCCGGCTGGCGTGGAGTCGCTGCTCAATGGCGCGCATTGCCGCCAGGGCGCCGTTTCTTTTCAAAGGGTCGGTTTCCCGCTGCAGATACGCGGCCAGCGACTCGATCGCGTGCGGCAATTCTCCCTGCTCTTCAAATAATTGAGCCTGAACGTAATAGGCGCGCGGTTGTTCCGGCGCCAGGCCGATCGATTGCTGCAAATGCTGCGCCGCGCGCGGATAATCGCGCAGTTTAAAAAGCGCTTCCCCGGCGGCCGTATGGAGCGCCGCATCCTGCGGTGAACCGTGCAGCAGGGTTTCGGCTAAGGCGAGCGCCTGGCCGAAATTGCCTTCGTGTAGGAATTGTTCGCAATGGAAAACCGTGCGTGTTTCCGCAGCCGCAGGCGGCGGTGTATTTTTTTTGGCGGCGAAAAGGATAATGCCGCCGCACACCGTCAGTACCACCGCGCCGATGATGATGGGCAGCAGCGGTAGCGCGGATGTGCGGTGTGCGGCCGGTTTGAGCGGCGCATGTTCATCGAGTACTTTATAGACGCGGATTTCCTGGAGGACATTTTTAAAACGTTGCGGCCCGAGGTCTAACGCCTGGATTTCCGATTTGTTCATGGCCAGATAGGTCGATTCCGAGATATAGACTTCGTTCGGGCTGGAAAATTTTTCGATGCGCGCCGCGATATTGACCGCTTCGCCATAGACATCGCCGTTTTCGTCGAGTGTGACTTCGCCGGTGCTGATGCCGATGCGGAAACGGATTAAATTGCACTGGTCGAGGATATTGGCGTTGCGCGCGTCGAGTTCTTTTTGCATATTCATGCCGCAGGCGACCCCGTCGGTCGGCGATTCGAAGGTCAACAGAAATCCGTCGCCCATGGATTTAACCAGCGTGCCGCCTTTTTCCGCGGCATGTTTTTTGACAAAAGCCTGGATTTCCTGGATGAAGCAGTCATTTTGCTCCCGGGTTTGGCGGCCGGTACGAGACGTGTATCCCTGGACATCGGCAAAAAGAATAGTAAGAGTTTTTCTGGTCATGATAGCAATTATTGTACATGAATCATTTTTTTTTTCAATGTCATACTTTTGCGCGGTTCAACGTTCGTTGCTCGGCTATAGCGTTTTGGAAAAAATGCGTTATAATAACGGCAGGGGGGAACTATGTCCTATAGCGGCCACGATAAAAAAAATATTCACATTCGGTATGTTTTTACCCCGGCTGATGGCCGGGAACAATATTTTACGGTTGTGTTGGACGCCCAGACGTTGACGGTCCAACCTGATTCGGCGGCATCGCCGCCGCAATGGGTCAGTTTTGAGGAATTTCGCTGCGCTCACTGTCCGGTCGATGAGTCCCGCCAGCGGTATTGCCCGGTCGGAGTCAATCTGTACAGCCTTTTTGAACGATTTAACGATGCCGTATCCTGTGAGGAAATCGATTTGCGCGTGGAAACCCCACGGCGGCAGTATGTCCAGCGCACGTCGGTTCAGAAAGGGTTGAGTTCGCTGATGGGTATTTATATGGCCGGCAGCAGCTGTCCGGTGTTTGAGCCGCTGAAACCGCTGATCCGCTATCATCTGCCGCTGGCCGGGCCGGAAGAGACGGCGTACCGGATCATCAGTATGTACCTCATGGCGCAGTATTTTCGCGCGGCCTGCGGCAAAGCGCCGGATTGGCGGATGAGCAAGCTTCCGGATATGCTCAAAGCCATCAACAGCGCTAACCGTACGGTATGTGAAAAATTCCGTAGCCGGGTGCGCAACGATGCCATGCTCAACGCCATCGTCATCCTAAACTCGACGGTCGATTTTATGCGGATGTGTTTCGATGAGGTTATTTTAAAAACGATTGAGCAGGATTTCCGCGGTTATACGGTAGAATAGCGATACCAAGCACTCCTTGTCTATTGGCAGATAATCGGGTATACTTCTAATCCTTATGAATACGCGAACTTTTTTACAAATGTTGATGGTGGCGGGCATGGTATTTATTTCTGCCGCACCGGCGGCGCCTTCGTCGTTTTGTTTAGCGCCACGGGTGTTCCTCGTGCAGCCGCCCGTGTATGTTTTTTCTCAAGCACCGCGGCTTGCCGATTATTTGCAGCATCCGGAATTGGTCGGTATACAGGGAAATATTTTTTCCGATTTCCGCGGACGCCTTTTACGCTTTGGGGTGGAGTATTCTGCGGATGATGACGAATGGAAGTTGACGTTCACTGATGCTTCTGAACCGGATTTTTATGGCATCTTCCGCTTATTTCACGATCGAACGTTGAGCGCTTATCTTCGGTTGGGCATGAATAACGCCGACGGCAAGCCCGGGAAACGCTCGCAATGGTATGGGCATGAATTGTTTGATTTGGGAATGTTTTTTTTCGGCACGCGGGTGCATGCGTTCGAAGTGCATTGGGTGAAATCGTTGCCGGATCTGTTGAACGTATTTAATGAAGGGCTGCGCGCAGGTTTATCGGTTGAAGAGGCGGCGCTGCGTACCAAAGCGGGCGGTTACGCGAGCTCTTACGGATTTACCCGCGTAGAATATGATCCGCGGCAACATTGGGGAGAAATCCCGCCCTTCAGCTCGGTAACTATCCGTTTTTTGCCTCGGCAGGTTTTTTTGTGTGAGCAAGGGATATAATTTTTTGCCGGATCGGAGTGCTCCCTTCATTCGCGCACATAACTATGAAATTTTTTCACCGTTTTTCTACCGTGCAGTCTTGAATTAAGACTATGCAAATCTGTCCCTGCTCAGTATAATAGACCATCGCGGCTGCCGTATGGCCTATTCGATTCGGCGGCGTGCGCAGAAAAGAGATACGTATGAAACAACCGTGTTTAGTGGCGATCAACGGCAGTCCGCGCCGGCAGGGTAATTGCGATACGCTGCTCGGTATTGTTGTGCAAGCCGCTGCGGCGGAAGGGGCGCGTACGGAGTTGATTCAGGCCGGCGAAGTAGCGCCGGAGGCATGCCGGGCGTGCAGCCAAGCCAGTGGAGACGGCCGCTGTCGGTTTGACGGCGGTTTTCAGATTATATATGAGCGTATATGCGCGGCGGATGCATTGGTCGTCGCGTCGCCGGTTTATTTCGGCAGTGTGAGTGCGCAGTTGAAAGCAGTGATTGACCGGTTTCAATGTCATTGGCAGGCACGGCAACGGGGCGCGATTCCGGCCCGGCAGAGGAAACGGCCGGGCGCTTTTGTGTGTGTGCAGGCGGCAGGCCGGCGGGAATTTTTTGAAAACGCGCGTTTCGTCGTGCGTCAGTTTTTCGCGACGGTGGATACTTCCTACAGCCGGGAACTTTTTTGTCCCGGGGTCGACGCTGCCGGCAGTATTTCCCGTTTCCCGGATATGCTTGCTGCGGCCGCGGATATCGGGCGCGCGCTGGTGGCGATGTGCCGCGCCGAACAAACGAGTCAGTGATGAATACTAAAAATACGCAAACACTACGGGTCGCGTTAGCGCAGGTTAATACAACGGTCGGAGATTTTCCCGGCAATGTGGCGCGCATGGCCGCGTATGCCGCGCGGGCGCATCAGCTGGCTGCGGATATCGTGGTATTTCCGGAATTGGCTTTATGCGGCTATCCGCCGGAGGATTTGGTGTTTAAACCGTATTTTATCCGTTCGAACATGGCCGCTGTTCAGAAATTGGCGCGGTTGTGCCGGAAGATTGCCGTGATTGCCGGCTGCCTGGATTGCGATGATGCCGGGCGGGTGTATAATGCCGCAGCCGTGCTGCAGTCCGGACAGATGCGGGGGATGTACCGGAAAATGTGTTTGCCGAATTACGGGGTTTTCGATGAGCAGCGGCATTTTTCTCCGGGACGGGTCGTGCCGTTGATTACGGCCGGGCACGCGCGGATCGGCGTAAGTATCTGCGAAGATGCCTGGGTTGCCGGCGGGATTGCCGCCGCGCAGGCGCGCGCCGGCGCGCAGTGTCTGCTGAATATTTCCGCCTCCCCCTACCATGCCGGCAAATATTCGCAACGGCTGGATGTCATGCGGCAGCGGGTGGCGGAGACGCGTTTGCCCTTGGCGTATTTAAATTTAGTCGGCGGCCAGGATGAATTAGTTTTCGACGGAGGTAGTTTTGTCTGCGACGCGTCCGGACAGCTGAACGCCCAGGCCGCGCAATTTAAAGAAGAATTGCTCTGTGCGGATATCCCGTTGGCCGGCGGGCGCACGCCGCGGCGCGGCGGAACGCGGATCAGGCTGGATATTATCCCGGCGCGGGAAAAGCCGGCGGTGCCGCCCCACCGGGTGCCGCTGCTGCCGCGCGCGGCGGAAATATACCAGGCGTTGGTGCTCGGCACGCGCGATTATGTGCGAAAGAACGGTTTTAAAAAAGTGGTGCTGGGAATCAGCGGCGGTATCGATTCGGCGCTGGTCGCGGTGATCGCCGCCGATGCCGTTGGCCCGGAGAATGTCGTGGCGGTTTGTCTGCCGTCGCGGTATTCGTCGGCGGGAACTCGGCGGGATGCGGTATTGGTAGCGCGAAATCTGGGCGTGGAATTGAAAACTGTGCCGATCCATGATATCGTGCAGGCGTATATGCGCGTTTTTCATCGTATTTTCGCTGGCTGCGCGCCGGATATTACCGAAGAAAATATCCAGGCGCGGATCCGCGGTAATTTGCTGATGGCTTTTTCGAATAAATTCGGGTGGTTAGTCGTGACCACCGGCAATAAGAGTGAAACATCCGTCGGTTACTGCACGCTGTACGGCGATATGGCCGGCGGTTTTGCCGTGATTAAAGATGTGCCGAAAACGCTTGTCTATGAACTGGCCCGTTTGCGCAATCAACAAGCGCGCCCGGTGATCCCGGAGAGCGTGTTTACGCGGCCGCCGACGGCGGAACTTAAGCCGCACCAGACCGATCAGGACAGTTTGCCGCCGTATGCGGTCGTCGACGCGATTATTCACCAGTATGTGGAACAGGATAAATCGTTCGAAGATATTTGCCGCGCTCTGCGCGTGCGCCGCGCGGTGATTAAAGACGTTTTGCGGAAAATCGACGGCAACGAATATAAGCGGCGGCAATCGCCGCCGGGCATTAAAATCACGCCGAAGGCCTTCGGCCGCGATCGCCGCATGCCGATTACCAATAAGTACCGGCAATTTGTGTAAGGGATTGCCGGGCGGGCGCGGTTAGTGAAATCCGCGGCGGCCGCTGCGATGAAGGAATGCCCAATGCAGGAACAGTATACTGATTTGACCCCGATGATGATGCAGTATCTGCAGATTAAGCGGGAAAATCCGGGCACAATTTTATTTTTCCGGCTGGGCGATTTTTATGAAATGTTTTTTGAGGACGCGAAAATCGCTGCCGGTATTTTAGGCCTGGCGCTGACGGCGCGGGATGCCGGCAGGGATAACCGCGTGCCGATGTGCGGCATTCCCTATCACGCTGCGGAAAGTTATATCAGCCGCCTGCTTGGGCACGGCCATAAAGTGGCGATTTGCGAGCAGGTTGAGGATCCGAAACTGGCCAAGGGTATTGTCCGCCGGGAAGTCGTCCGTGTGATTACGCCGGGCACCTTGCTCGGGCAGAACAGCCTGGCGCAGCCGCAGAACACTTATCTGGCGGCATTTTGCCGCCAGGCGGCGGATGCGTATGGTTTGGCGGTGGTCGATTTGTCCACCGGCGAATTCCGGTTGACGGTACTGAGCAGTGAAGACCGTTTGCTGAGCGAATTGACCCGCGCGCAGCCGGCGGAAGTATTGATCCCTTCCGGTTGGCGCAAAGATCCTTTTCTCGAGCGGCTGCGGCAGCGCCTGGCGGTCGTATTCAGCGAAGCCGATGATTGGACTTTTGACCAGGCCACTGCCTATGAAACGCTGATTGCCCACTTTAAAACAAAAAATCTGCGCGGTTTCGGCTGCGAAGATCTGCCCGCGGCAGTGTGCGCTGCCGGCGCGGCCCTGCGGTATTTGCAGCAAACGCAAAAAACCGAATTGGTGCATATGAACGCGCTGCGGCCCTACGCGGTGAATAATTTTTTAGTGCTTGACGCGACGGCCCAGCGCAACCTGGAATTGATTCGCACGATGCGCGGCGAGAAAAAAGGCAGTTTGCTGCAGGAGCTGGATTTTACTCAGACGGCGATGGGCAGCCGCCTGCTCGTGCAGTGGTTGCAGCAGCCGCTCTTGGATACGGCGCGGATCAACGAGCGTTTGGACGGGGTCGCGGAATTGCACGCGCAGCAGCCGCTGCGACGCCGGCTGCGGGAAACGATGAAGGAAATCGTCGATATCGAACGATTGCTCAGCCGGATCAGTCTGGATATCGCCAATGCCCGGGACGTTTTCAATCTCAATCAATCGTTGAAAATTGTGCCGGCGGTGCAGGCGGAATTGGCGGGCGCGGCGAGCGGATTGCTGGTACAGGCGCGCGACGGATTAGCCGGCTTGCAGGAATTGTCGGCGTTTATCGACCGCGCCATCCGGCAGGACGCGCCGTTGTCCGTGCGGGAAGGCCGCATGATCCGGCCGGGATTCGACGCCGAACTTGATCAGTTGCTGGAGATTACGCAGGGCGGGAAGGAATGGCTGGCGGCTTTGCAGGAACAGGAAATTAAACGCACCGGGATTTCCTCGCTGAAAATAAAATATAACCGTGTTTTTGGATACTATATTGAAATAACCAAAGCGAACTTGCACCTAACGCCGCCGGATTATATCCGCAAGCAGACGTTGGCCAACGCCGAGCGGTTTATTACGCCGCAGCTCAAAGAGCAGGAAGAAAAAATTCTCAATGCCGAAGAGCGCATCGCGGAATTGGAATTTTCTCTGTTTCAAAAAGTGCGGCAGCGGATCCTGGCGCATTTGAACGAAATTCAGCGCAACGCGTCGCTGCTCGCCCGGCTGGATGTGTTGAACAGCCTGGCGGAAGCCGCCGGGCGCAACCGGTATGTGCGGCCGTCCGTCACCGACGATCTGCGGCTGCAGATTATTGAAGGCCGCCACCCGGTGGTGGAAAATCTGCTGCCGCCCGGCAAATTTATTCCCAATGATACGGTGTTGGATTGCGCACAGGAGCAGGTGGCGATCATCACCGGTCCGAATATGGCGGGAAAATCGACGTATATCCGGCAGGTGGCGTTGATTGTCCTCATGGCCCAGATGGGCGGTTTTGTCCCGGCGAAAAGCGCGCAGATCGGCGTGGTCGACCGTATTTTTACGCGGGTCGGCGCGGCCGATGATATCACGATGGGCATGAGCACGTTTATGATGGAAATGAGCGAGACCGCCAATATTCTGCACAACGCCACCCAGCGCAGCATCATTATCCTTGACGAGATCGGCCGCGGCACGAGCACCTTCGACGGCTTAAGTATTGCCTGGGCTACGGCGGAGTATTTGCACCGGGACGGCGGCCCGAAGCCGAAAACGTTATTTGCCACCCATTACCACGAGCTGGCCGAATTGGAATTGACCTGCGCGGGTATAAAAAATTATAATGTCGCGGTGCGGGAATGGAATGACGAAGTGCTTTTTCTGTACAAGTTGGCGCGCGGCGCCGCCGATCATTCTTACGGGATACATGTCGGACGGCTGGCCGGCCTGCCGCGGCAGGTGATCGTCCGCGCGCGGGAGATTTTGAGCAATCTGGAAATCAATAGTTTATCTGCCGATGGTATTCCCAGCTTGGTAAAATCCGACCAGCGGCCACACGCGGCGGCCGCGCGTCAGCCGGAACTTTTTTGCGCGCCGGAAAATCCCGTGTTGGCGGATTTGCGCAGTGTGGATATTAACCGTTTGACGCCGCTGGAAGCATTGAACCGCCTGCAACAGTGGAGAGACCAGTTGGCCGCGCGGCCGGAGTGAGTTGAGGATCGAAACAGCCGGAAAGATGCGGGTTTTCCGGCTGTTCTTTTTGCAGGTGTAGGATAGCGAAATTTTCGAAAAAAAAGAAAGGAATAGTATTCTCATGCCGCACCAAAAACGCCGAAAGGATGTACGCAATGTCGCAATTATCGCCCATGTCGATCACGGAAAAACCACGCTGGTGGACGCGCTGCTGAATTATACCGGCGCGTATGTGTTTAAAAAAGGCGAAGCGACGATTATGGATTCCAATCCGTTGGAAAAAGAGCGCGGGATCACCATCGTTTCGAAAAATGCCTCCCTGGAATTTAAAGGCGTGCAGCTGAATATCGTCGATACGCCCGGGCACGCCGATTTCGGCAGCGAAGTCGAGCGGATTTTAAAAATGGTCGACGGTGTGCTGTTGCTGGTCGACGCGTTTGAAGGGCCGATGCCGCAGACGAAATTTGTGTTAAAAAAATCCCTGGAATTGCATTTAAAGCCGATATTGATCATCAATAAAATCGACCGCCCCAATGCGCGAGCGCATGAAGTGGCGGACATGACCTTTGATTTGTTTTGCGAGCTCAATGCCACCGATGAGCAACTGGATTTTGCCATCGTCTACGCGTCCGGCAAGGACGGCTATGCCGTGCTCGATCTGGATGAGCCGCGGGACTCGATGAAACCGCTGCTGGAAACGATTCTGCACCGCGTGCTGCCGCCGGTGGCTGATCCGGAGCTGCCGTTCCAGATGCTCGTGACCATGCTTGATTATGATTCCTATGTCGGGCGCATCGCTATCGGCCGGGTTTTCCACGGCGCGATCCGGGTCGGCCAGCCGGTCGCGCTGGTCAAGCGCGACGGCGCGATTATCCGCAGCAAGGTTACGAAAATTTTAAAATATCGGGGGTTGACCCGCGTTGAAGTCACGGAGGCGGTGGCCGGCGATATCATCTCTCTGTCCGGTGTCGCCGAGGTAGAAGTGGGAGAAACACTGGCCTGCAGTGAAGCCCCGCAGCCACTGCCTACCTTGAAGATCGACGAGCCGACCATTTCCATGAATTTTTCCCATAACACCAGCCCGCTGGCCGGTAAAGAAGGAGGTCGTTTTTTGACCTCCCGCCATATTCGGGAACGCTTGGCGCATGAAGCGATGATCAATGTCGGGATTAAGGTGGAAGAAGTGGACGGCGGCGAGCGGTTTAAAGTTTCCGGGCGGGGCGAATTGCATTTGTCGATCCTTATCGAAACAATGCGCCGCGAAGGCTACGAGCTGGAAGTGTCGCGGCCGAAAGTAATTTTGAAAAATGTCGACGGCGTTCTATTGGAACCGGTGGAAGAGTTGGTTATTGAAGTCGATGCGGAATCGCAGGGAGCGGTGATGCAGGCCTTGGGAGCGCGCAAGGCGGAATTGCGCGTGCTGCGCACGACCGCGGCCGGCGCCAGCCGCATGGAGTTTGTCATCGCTTCGCGGGCGTTGATCGGATTCCGCAGCGATTTTTTGCGGATGACCCGCGGCAACGGCATTATGTATCAGAATTTTCTCGAATATCAGACATATAAAGGGGAACTGCCCTCGCGTCAGTCCGGCGTGCTGGTTTGCCAGGAGGATGGCCGGGCAGTATCCTACGCCTTGTTTAATCTGCAGGCGCGGGGCGATTTGTTTATCAAGCCCGGTGATACCGTCTATGAAGGGATGATTATCGGCGTAAATAACAAAGGCACGGATCTGGTAGTTAATCCGATGAAGACGAAAAAGTTGACCAATATCCGCGCTGCCGGCGCGGATGAAGCGATTCAATTGACCCCGCCGCGCCTGATGACGTTGGAGTCGGCGCTGGAATTTATTGACGACGACGAATTGGTAGAGATAACGCCGCAAAATATCCGTTTGCGGAAGCTGTACCGCACGGAAATTTCCCGTAAGCGGTTGGACCGGGAGCAGAAAGCCGGTGCGAGCGGTGAAGAGACCGATACCGAGTAAATAGGGTGGGGCCGGCGCCATGGACGCAGTGAGCATGATCCGGCATTTGAGTCGAGATTGCGCCGTGCCCGAGCCGGCGGCGCAGACCGTGGCGTTATGGGATGAGGGGACGACGATCCCGTTTATCGCGTGCTACCGCAAAGAGCGCACCGGTTCGCTGGACGAGACGCGCCTACGCGCGCTGGCCGAGCGTCTGCAGTACTATCGCGAATTGGAGCAGCGCAGAGAAACCATCGTGAGCACGATCGAAAATCTGGGGAAAATGAATCCGGAGCTGCGCGCCGGTACTGCTTTGTTCCAGCGTTAAAAGAAAAAAGTGGGAGGGTAAATGTCAGGTTTTAACAAACAGCAGAGTAGTGTGCCTTTTGTTTATCTTTCATTTATTTTTAGTTTAGTCATTGGTTTCTTGTGGTTTCCGCGGTTATTAATTTTTTTAAAAAATCAGGATAATGCGGCAAGGTATTATCAGGCAGCGTTTGGTAGATTGAAATATCCGACTGATAAACTCACGCAAAAAATGTTTGATAATATAATAACGGAAGGCCTTTATGCAGAGAATAGAATTCTCGAAGATATATTACGGAATAATAAATATTTTTTTGAAATGGTTGAAAAAGCCATTTTGCTAAAGCGCTGTGATTTTAGTTTTGGAAAAGAATATAAATTTGCTACACTAACGAAACCTATTCCGAATTTGATCAGTACTCGGAATACCGTAAATTTATTGCTCCTGCGGGGACGTACCCGTGAATTGAACCATGATTACACAGGTGCAATAAATAACTATAAATGTGCGTTGATTTTTTGCAATCACCTATTGCAGGAACGTAAAGATAGTGGGATGGTTATTATGCTTATGTCCCTCTTTAATGCCGTAAGAGGATATGTACCGTTGCAGCAATTGGTGGAAGAAAAGTCAATGGACACGCTGTTGTTGAAAGATGTTTTTTATTTTCTTAAAGCCTGCGAACAGGATATGATTTTTTTACCTACGGTGATTGATAATGAACGCGCAAATTATCAGCTTGCTAAACTTGCGCTACAAAAGGATATCATCAATGCATTTATGTCTGATGAAAAACGCAAGGAGCATTACCTCAATAAATTAAACGAACGATTCGATGAGGTTGAGCGAAGGTATTATTCGCTTATTAGGAACTATGCATCGACAAATTCTACAGCTGATGGCGAAGAAATGCAGCGGCAACTGGGAGAATTATCGGAACGAAATCAACGGCAAACAATAGAAGGATTAGTCTCACTGCTTCAAAAGGATCCTGTAAACGGTGGAGATGCTCTGGTTCAGCAGGTTCCGGAGATTTTTTTTTCTATGGCGTGGCCTGATCTGATTAAGCTAAATAATATTTACTATGTCTGCCAGGCAAAACTACGGATTCTTATGACGGCTGTTGCGGTTAGGATATATTATGATACGAATAAAAAATTTCCGGATGCTCTTGAGGAATTAGTGCCGGATTATTTTGAATCAACAGTGATAGATCCATGGACAGGAGAGGCGTTGTCTTACTTGTTGACTGAAAATGAGGTAGTGATATATAGCGTTGGTCCGGATAGGATTGACAATAAAGGATTGGGCGCAAATAGAGAATCGGTGTCGTTGAATTCGTTGCAAAATAAAGATCTTACGGTTTCGATTCGTAAAGATCGTTTCATTTTATCAAAGTAAAGCGTATGTTTACCGAACATTCTGTCGGCGCGGGGCGGAATTTCACCCGTAAATAAAACGCAATCAATGGTGCCGGATATGTTTAAACTCCGATCGATAAAAACTCAGTCAATTATGTTTTTGTGCGGCCTGGCCGTGTATTGGGCTGTTTAGAACAGGGATGGGGGTATGCCCGCACTTTTTGCTCGTCTCCAGACGAGTGATGAAATATGCGGGTTAAAGCGTTTTTTCTCGTACTGTTCGCGCTTGAATATCGTAACGTATTCAAAATATTTAAGAAAATCTTTTTTACACAACATATTGTGGTCATAATGCTTTTTTTATCAAATATATTGAATCTCTGCATATTTTTTGATATAATCCCTGTGGAAGTAAGTATCATACCGGATCCCTTCACAATGGATGGTTGAGCGTATGTATTTTAGAAAGCTTGAAGTCTATGGATTTAAATCATTTGTAGATAAAACTACCCTTCTTTTCGAACCAGGCGTGACGGCGATTGTCGGGCCGAACGGCACCGGCAAAAGTAATATTGCCGACGCGATAAAATGGGTTTTGGGCGAGCAGAGCGCAAAATCCATGCGTGGTTCAAAAATGGAAGATGTAATCTTTAACGGCACGGAGTCTCGTCCGCCGGTGAATATGGCGGAAGTGTCCCTGACTTTGTCCAATGAAGGACGTGTTTTGCCGATTGATTATGACGAGGTGACGATTTCCCGTCGGCTGTATCGGTCCGGTGAAAGCGAGTATTTGCTCAATAAGACGCCGGTGCGTTTGAAAGATGTCCATGAATTGCTCATGGGCACCGGTATCGGCACGGAATCGTATTCGCTCTTAGAACAGGGGCGAATCGATGTGATTATTAGTTCCAAGCCTGAGGACCGGCGGGTGGTTTTTGAAGAGGCCAGCGGGATCACGAAATACAAAAAGAAAAAAGATGAGGCGATGCGCAAGCTGGAGCAGACCGAAGAAAATCTCCTGCGCGTCAACGATATTGTCGTGGAAGTCAATCGTCAGCTCAATTCCATTCAGCGGCAGGTCAATAAAGCGCGGCGGTATCAGGAACAATTTGAGCAGTTGAAAACAATCGAGCTTGAGTATGCCGCGCGGGAATATCAGCAGCTGCGCGCGCATCAACAGGCGTTGCAGACAGCCGCAGCGCAGCATAAGGCGCGGCAGGCGGCGCTGGAACAGGAATTAGCCCAGTTGGCGCAGGTATTCGAGGCGTTAAAGCAATCGTCGTCTGAAATTGAGGCTGCGTATACCACGTTGCATAATCGCGTCGCGAGTTCCGCCATGCACATCGAGAAAAATGAACATGCCATCGCGCTCAATCGCGAACGCGCCGGGGAATTTCGCCAGCGTATCGCGATATTGACGGCGGATATTGACGCCGCGGCGCGGCGTCTGGCCGACCTGGAAGCGCAGTGCGCGCAGGTGGATGAACGGTTGGCTGATTTTCAGCAGGAAAAACAGGCAAAAGAAGATCATTTGCGTCGGCGGCAGGCATGCTTGCAGGAGGTGGAAGCGCAGCGCCGCGCGGCGGAAGATGCGGTGCGTTCGTATAAAGAAAGAGCGGTGCAATTATTGAGCGAACAGGCGCATTTGAAAAACGAATTGGTGCGGCTGGCGACGCAGGTGCAAAACAGCCAGGCGCGCGCTGAGCGCCTGCGCCGGGAAAAAGAAAAAGTCGCGGCGGAATGCGCGGATATGGAACGGGTGCTGCAGGAAAAAATCGGAGAGCTCGTTAGTATTCGCGGCAAGGTCGACGCCGATACGTCCCAGGCCGCGCGTTTGCGCCAGGACTGCGAAACGGTGCGCGCGGAGATGAAGTCTTGTGAAAAACAGGCGCGGGACATGAAAGAGGCATTGATTGCCAAGCAGTCACAGTTGTCCGTGCTGGAAGAATTAGTCAAATCGTACGAAGGTTTTTCCGGCGCGGTTAAAATGCTGTTAACGCACCGGCAGGAGCATCCGGATCTGTTTGCCGGCGTGCAGGGAGCGTTGGCTGACCTAATCGACGTAAAAGCCGGTTATGAAGTTTGTGTGGAGAGCGCCTTTGGCGATTATTTGCAGGCAGTAGTCGTTGATACCCGGCAGACGATGGAGCGGCTGCAGCAATTTATCGAGGCGCAGGGATTAGGGCGGGTGCGGTTATTGTCTTTGGACGGGGTGGCGGTGCCGCAGCCAGCCTGCGCACCGTTCCCGGAAGCGCACGCGATTAGCGAAGTGGTGGTTTGTGAGCCGCGCTATCGTCCGTTGGTCGAATGCCTGTTGGCGAATACGTTTTTGACGAAATCGATCGGCAGCCGGGAAATTGCCGCCGCGCCGACGGCAGCGGAGGCGTTCCCGCGCATCGGAGCCGAGGGCGTGGAATTCCGGCTGGATGCGCCGCAGGCTGCCGCGGTGGCGGTGGTCGGAGATTTTAATGACTGGATCGCCGGCGCGGATAGCGCCATGGAGCGGGGTGCGGAAGGCGGGTGGAGTAAAAAAATTAAATGCGCGCCCGGGCGCGTGCGTTATAAATTTGTCGTCGACGGCGCCTGGGGCGTTGATCCGAGCAATACGAATTCTGAAGTCGATTTTACCGGCAATATCAATTCTTTCGTCGATGTGCCGGAAACCGTGCAGGAGCAGGCGGTGCCGATCAGCGGCTTGGAGGCGTTAGCGGATACGCAGCGCGTGGTTACGTTAGACGGGGCGGTCTACGGCCGTTATGAATTGGTCAGCCGGCCGTCCGCCGAGCAGCAGCTTGGTCTGATTAGCCAGAAAGCGAGTATGCGCAAATTGCGTGACGAATGCCAACGCATGGACGAAATCATTGTGTGCGTGCAGGCGGAATGTCAGGCCAAAGAACAGGCGTTGGCCCGCCTGCACGAGGAACTATCCCGTTTGCAGGAGGCTTTGAATCAGGAACGCATCGCCCTGGCGAATCGCGATTCCGAGCAGCAGAACCTGCAGGGGCAAAAACGCCGTTTGGAAGAAGAATTCTCCTTGTTGGAATTGGAGCTTGACGAGTTAGAGCGCGACCAGGAAAAACTGCTCGCGCGTGAGCAGGAACTTCGGCAGCGCGCGCACTCGGCCGAAACGGCAAGTGCGGAAAATGAAGCGTTGTTCATCGCCGCGCAGGCGCAGGTTGCGGAAAAGACGCAGGAACGCGAACAATTGGTGGTCGTGATTACCGAGATGAAAACCGAATGTTCGTTGCTTAACGACCAGGAGGCGTCGCTGCAGTCCAGCCGGGCTATGCTGCGGCAAAGCTGTGCGGAACAGCAGCGGATGCGCGATGACGGCGAGCGGCAGTCGGCGGAATGCGGCCAGCGGGTGTGTGAATTGACCGCGCAGACCGCGGCGTTGGAAGAGACGATCACGCGCCTGCGTGCCGAGCACGCAGCGGCGAAGGATGAGCTTGAGGATGTCGCGGCGCGGCGCGAGCGGCAGTTGACGGAATATACCGGAGTCCAGCAGCGCGTCCGCAATCAGGAGAATTCGTTACAGGGGATCCTGAATTCCCTGCGCGATGGCGACGTGAAGGGCGTCGAATTAAATTTCAAATTGGAAAATCTCATGGCCGGCATCCGCCAGTCATATAAGTTGGAATTGGCGGAACAACATCTGACGATTGATGAGAATATCGACTGGGTCAGCCGCAAAGCGCAGATCGAGGAATATAAAGAACGCATCGAGCGTATGGGCTCGGTGAACCTGGCGGCAGTGGAAGAAGAAGCGGAATTGCGGCAGCGCGCGCAGTTCCTGACTACCCAGAAAGACGACTTGCTCAATGCCAAAACGCAGTTGATGCAGGCTATTCAGAAAATTAACCGCACGACGCGCGAACTATTCCTGGACACCTTTGAGAAAACGAAAGTAACGTTTAAAGAATATTTCCGACTGCTGTTTAACGGCGGCGATGCGCAGCT
>JAMWCB010000040.1 GCA_023819605.1 Candidatus Omnitrophota bacterium | reverse complement strand
CGGGGCAGATCCCCCTCCCCCGGCAAATATATATATCCGCAACAGCGCTTCCGCCGTATGACGCCAGGTAAACAACTGTTCCGCGCGCCGGCGCGCGGCAGCCGACAGGCGCTGCCGCAACGGTACATTGTTGAGCAACGCGCGGATACCGCCGGCCAAATCTTCAACATCGCCGGGTTTGGTAATCACCCCGGCGCCGCCGAGCATATATTTTACTTCGCCGATCCCGCTGGCGACAATGGGTTTACCGCCGGCGAGGTATTCTACAATCTTCAACGGGCTTTTCGACCGAGTTATCCGATTATCCTGAAAACAGGCGACCACGATATCCGCCGCGGCGATATAGAGCGGCACCTCATCGTGCGGCACAGCGCCGGTAAAAATCACATACTCTTCCAGGCCGAGCTGGGTAACCAGCCGCTTCAGTTCGGACAAACGCGAGCCGGTGCCGACGACCATACACTTTACCGGGCCATCTTTGGTCACAATGATTTTGGCCGCCCGGATAAACAGTTCCGCATACTGGCTGCCGTGGAGCTGCCCGACATACAGCAATAACGGTAAATCAATGCAATACCGTTCGCGGATGCGCATCCCGGAAACACGCGGATGAAATTTATCAATATCCGCGCCGACCGGCGCTTTCACCAACCGCTCCGGCCGGACACCCCGGCGCAGCGCTAAATGGCGCAAGCTCTCGCTGGACACGGAAACCGTTTCGCACAGGCGCGGGAGCAGTGCTTCCAGCAACGACAAAAAAAACGCCGGCAGCCAGAGCGTCGACCGGCAGCGCAGCTTATCCGGCCGGTCGAGAAATATTTGCAACTCCCAGTCATCCCAGTCGTAGTGGACCGGAATATTGCGCGCATACGCGGCGCACAAAGCCGGCAGCGAGGCATGGTAAAAACATTTCTGAAAATGAATCAGGGCGGCGCCACCGGCGGCGCGGTAAAAACAGGCAAGATTACGCAGAAATGAAATCACGCCGGTTTTGCGGCTCAAGGGAATATACTCTATTCCGGCGGAATCGGTAAACGCGCTTTTCGGAGACGCCGCCAGCGGAAAATAAATTATCGTTACCCGATATCCCTGTTTGACAAATTCCACGGCGAACATGCGCACCCGTACGGCCCACGGCTCTTCCGGCGAAAACAAATCATGCGGGTGCACCATCAATATCTTCATCGGCCGTCCTATGTCCCCGGAAAGATGATTGAACGCCGGATTTTTTTCAACAGCCATAAATACATATCCAGAACCAGAGCGATGCCGAACAAAAAAACCAAAACAAACCATTTACGCAACAGCCGCGCCCGCCGGAACGAACCCGTGCCGCAGCGCGACGGCGCGGCAACCGGCAGCAGGGTATTTTGTTGTTTACTCCGACGCGGCACCGGCATGACCGGTTCATCGCCGGTTGCCGCTGCCGTCGCCGTATTCACGATTAAATTGACAATCCCCAGACATCGCAGCGTTTCACAAACCGCGCGCACCCGCCGGTTACGCCCGGCCGCCGTCAAGCCATATTCATCTGCCCATTGCTCCGGATTGTCGGGACAGGCGAAGGTTATGCCGTAACGATGCGGATAGATGCCGACATCGGCATCCGGCATCAAGACAAATGCCGAAACGTTATTGACCTGGTTGATCCATTCTTTGTTTTCCGCCAAAAACGCACGGGTTTTTTCAAACTCATGGTCGCGCTCCCCGGGAAAACCGACGATGACATTCAATTGTGTTTTTATGCCGGCGGCGCACGTCCGCCGCAGAATATCCCGCGCGTCCGCCGCCGTATAGCTTTTACGCATGCGCGCCAGAATCTCATCCGCGGCGCTCTCCAGGCCATAGCAAATCGAAGCGCAGCCGGACTGGCGCATTTTGCGAAATAAACCGGCGCTCATATCGCGACGGATAATCGCATAACTGTGCCAGGAAATTTTTAAATCGGCGCCGATCACCGCGTCGCAAAATTTTTCCAAATGATCTAAATTGCCGTTACAGAGCAAATCATTAAGCTCAAACTGCCGCACGCCGTACTTCCGGACATGATCGCCAAGTTCCCGCACAATCAATTCCGGCGAACGGGTTCGAAACGGCCGGCACATCGTGCAGTCAATACAATAACTGCAGCGATTAACGCAGCCGCGGCTAATCAAAATCGGTAAACGCAAGCCGCCGCCCGCGGTCGAGCGTGCCGCCGCGTCGCGGTACCAGTCCAAAGAAAACTCTTCGAAGCTCGGATACGCCAACGCATCCAAATCAGCCGGCGGTTCCGGCGGTACAAACCGGTATGCATGATCAAGACCATACGGCAAAACGCCGGGAATTCCAGCGGCGGCAGCGCCGCGCGCACCGCCATGCCGCAACGCGTTGATTAAAAAAAGCAACGACTGTTCGCCCTCGCCGATAACGACAAAATCAATCGCCGCACGCGAAAGGAAACGGTTACGATCCCATCCATAGTGGCAGCCGGCGCCCCCGGCGACGGTTGTTACTGCCGCCGCGGACTGTTTCAACTGCCGCGCCACAAGGCTGACAAACGCCGCGCTGATCACGTTGCCGGCGGAAAATCCGACGATGCGGTAGGGCCGCCACTGCAAAATTTTCGCCTGAATCTGCGCGGCAAAATTCCGCCATAATTCGGCGGCGACATCCTGCGGCGCGCACTGATTGATTGTCGAAAAATCCCATAACTGCCGCTGTTGCGGAAGCGCCGCCTGAAAAAACTCCTGATTCAAATCGCAAACGTCGACCGCCAAACCTTTTGCGCGCAGATGCGCCGCTAAATACGCGACGCCTAACGGCGGCATACTCGTTCCCCAGGGCGGCGGGCTGATCAACAGCACTTCAGCCATGCGCAGGCCTAATCGTTATTCGTCCGCGAAACGAATCCACGGTTCCGGGGACTAATGGTTGTTCCGGTGCGGCGGGGATCGCCCACGCCGAGAGCACACGCGCCTGCAGCATCCGGCCGGAATTTTGAATCTGGGGAAAAAATTTTCCATCCGGCGCGCCGTTAAAACGCAGAGCGATCGACGGCAGGCGCCCATTGCCGTTGACACTCCGAAAACCGATGGCTTCGACACATTCCTGCGCGGAAAAAACATCTTGCCAATTCGTATTCTCCGGCATTATGCCGCACTGCTCCGCGGCAAACCACTCCGTATAGGCATCGGCGAGCAACAGGCTGACTTTCTCTTCCTGAATCACCATCTGTTCCTCAATCGTCGTAATCAGGACGATATCCAGGCTATCCGAATCTGCCGGCGTAAACACCCACGTCTGGACAAGCGGCAGGGATGTCCACGTGACACGCAGCCGCACGCGCTGCGGCAAATGCTCAATCACCGCCCACTCTGCCTGTGTCGAATCATACCACAGATCGTAGAGCCGAAATGCCGCCGCCATCCCGACGCTGCGCGTCAATTCCTTGCCGTCATAAAAAATCCTGATCGACCGCTGCTGAAACCGTACCTCGATTTTATTATGTTGAAGCGATGCGCGGAGATCATCCCCGCCGCGCCCCGCCCCCACGCGTTTACCCCGGCATACCGCATCGATCGTGCGTTTAATTTTCCACAACGCCAATAGCCCGCGCAGCGTCCACCGCTCCGCCCGGCTCAACGACTGCACTTTTTTATACAACGTAATAACCCGCGCGATATCATCGCAACTTTTATAACAACCGACTGCCGCGTTTTCATCATTGCCGATAAAAGAAAAAAACGGGTGTTCTTTACGCGGACGCACCGCGTGCATACGGAACTCCCGCTGGTTACGACCGTTCCATATCTGCGCAAACGTCTGCGCGTACAGGTTCCCGCTGGGAATGCGATGCGCTTTCAAACAGAAATTAACATCGCCATCGGCCATAATCCGCGCGAACGCCCAGCCGTTATAACACGGGATATCCTTCAACATCTTTTTATCATACTCGGCGCAGCGCGCGTGTTCGGTATCCACGCGGCGGACAAACTGATCAAACTGCTGAATTCGAATCTTGCCGTGTAAATCGGTGCGCAAGCGGCGCGAAATAACCCGGCACTGTTCCAAAATTTCCTGCCGCTGCATGTCCGAGAGCAATAAAACGTCGGTAGCGCCGGGAATCGTATCGATAACCGTAAATTCCAGCGAATCACTTTTCGTTGCAACGGCAAAATCAACCATCGCTTCCAACTCCCGGTAATTGACATTCGAAATCACATTATAAACATTTACCTGCGGCCCTTGTCGTTTATGTTCATTCAAATAACGCAAAACGCGCTGCACGGTATAAAACGTCTGCGCCGACTTATTGGGATGCGTAGCCTGGTAGGTTTGCGGCGTGGCCGCCCAGACGCTGACGACCAGGTGATCCACCCGCGCTTCAATCAACTGCCGGCAGTGGTCTTCATTGACCAAGGTAAAATTGGTATTGATATAACAACGCATGCCTAATTTCTTGACGGCCGTGACGATCGCCATAATGTCCGGATGCATAAACGGTTCGCCGCCGCCGGCAAAATAAATTTCCCGCGTGCCTATTTTGGCCACCGCGTGCAGCGTGTCCAGCACTAACGTCGTCGGCAGCATTTGCCGCCGATAGACATCGTTGCGTTTTTTTTCTTTGAGCAGATGCGAATTGCACCAACATCCGATACAGTCATTATTGCAAGCATTGGTCAAATCGATTTGCAAAAACGCCGGGCCGCGATAGGCATAGCTGCCGTCCAACACGCCGAGCACTTCGCCGTAATAATCAAATAACCGCCGCAGCTGCGCATTACGGACGATTTTTCGCGCGACATTCCGAGAACCGAGGGCGACAATCCGTTCCCGCACATATTGAAACGGCGCGGGACGCGCATAACGCACCGGCGGCGCCTGCATCGGCACGTTTTCCTTCAAGCTGATCCGCAATTCCAGAAAATGTTCTCCGGCGGCCAGACAGCGGCCGGCCTGCACACGCATTTGCGTCAAACGCGCGCCGATCTCCCGGCTGGTATTCTGAACCTGCGCGTATACCGGATAGTCTGCGGCCGCGGCTAATTCAAGCGTCAGCTGCGGGAAAAATTCCTTTTTCGGCGACTGCACGCTCATCATCAGGATTTCCGACGATACCGCATTGTACAATCCAATTTCTTCCCATCCCCGCACATCCGGCAGCATACCGACGCCGGTTCCGTCGTGCCAGGCGTCATAAACCGGCGGCAGCATCAGGCCGGCTTTATATTCGGTAATCGGCGCGTCGCCGGCCATAACAAAACAACTCCGCCACTGAATCGCGTCGTTTTCCTGCAGGCGCACCTGCCAGCGTTGCTCAACGGCAATGGCCTCCCAGACGACGCTAAGCACGGCGGTTTCTCCGGTTAGTTCATCAACAATCCAACGGGCGCTGCTTGAATCAAACCACTGATTTTCATAAAAAAACGACGTGGTAAACCCTACGCCGCGGCTGATCTGCCGCTGTTGCCAGAAAAGCCGCGCCATACCGTTCTCGAACGTAATGCTCACCGCCCCCTTGGCAAGAACCCCGATCGGGCGGGTGGCGGCAACAGTCCGCGGCCACAGCGGTTTCCGCCGCCGCAGCCTCAGCGCCGCGGCCGCCGCCCGGCTAAACATCGACCGGGTGAAGCGAAGCATTCCGTAAAGAAACCCGATCCGGCGCACGCCGGCCTTAATCCTCGCTGCCGTTCTCCCCCAATAGTAATCGAAACTCGCGCCGCCCCCGGGCAGCTCGCGCTGCCGGCAATGCCGCGCCCACTGCCGGTACGCGCGCTCTTTCCAAAAACGCACGCGACGGGCGGAGAGAGAATCCGTGCGGATAACACTGCCGTAATTGCCGTCATAGTGCGCCGGGTTACGCGAAACGATTTTACCTTCCCGCTGCATACGCTCGTAAAACCGCGTGCCGGGAAAAGGCGTGGCCAGCGAAAACTGCACGGAAAACGGATCGAGTTGCCGGGCAAAGGCAATAGTATCCGCCGCGGTTTGATCGGTTTCTCCCGGCAGGCCGAAAGTGAACGTCAAGTGCACCCGAATTCCCAATTGTTTCGTATAGCCGACAATCTCGGCTACTTTATGCACATCCAGCCCTTTATTGATCTGGCGCAACAGCGCCGGCGAAGACGATTCCACCCCGTACTTGACCGCAAATAACCCGGCGGCGCGCAAATTATCCAGCAATTCTTTGTCCATAAGCGCAGCGCTGGCCATAATCGCCCAGGGCGGGAAAAATTTACGGCGCCGCAATTCCGCACAAAACGCGAGCAGCCGCTCCCTGCCGACATTCCACGTATCATCGTCGAAATAGATTGACCGGTATTGCCGGCGGTTGATCAGATACTCCATTTCGTCGACCACATCAACAATACCACGCGCGCGGTAGGAATTGCCGCCGTACATCACTTGCGGCCAGAGGCAAAAAGAACAGCGGAACGGACAACCGCGGCTTGCCCACATTATCGCGCACGGTTCGGCAATACCGCAGGGAGCGTCGCAATAACGGGAAGCCGGCAGATGCGTGCGCAGCGGCCAGGGCAGGCAGTCGAGATCCTGCAGCAGCGGACGCGGCGGATTTTTAATAACCGCCGCCCCCTGCCGAAAGATTAATCCCGGAATTTCCGCAAACGGCGCTTGATCGCGCAGCGCCCGGACTAAATCAAGCACGGTAGCTTCGTACTCACCGTAGAGAACAAAGGCAATTTCCGGATGCCGGCGCAAAAAAGATTCATCGGCGATTTGCGCATCCGGGCCGCAGATGGCTATGCGCGGCACAATTCCGGCAACCCGCGCTAAAAATTTTAAGTCGTGCGTCCGCGTAACGGTTGCGGTTTCGGCCAGGAGCAACACCGGCGACACGGCGCGAATCCGCTCTATCGTTTCCGCATAATTCAGCCCCTCCGCCGGCGCATCAACCAAATGCGCTTTAAAGCCGTGCTGCTTTAACCACGCGGCGGCATACGCCAAATAAAAAGGAAACGGCATATAGTTGCCTTCCGCGGCAGTTTTAAGATGCGGCCAGCGCGACCCGGCGCGCACTCCCCGGCGTTTTTTTTCCTGCCAGGGCAAATTAATCAGCAGAATCGATTCCATGTCGGCTCAGACCGCTTTCTCCGTGTTTGACAAAATCTTTTAATCCGTACTGTTCCAGAGAGTTCCAAACATCACGAATCACCTGGTGCGTATCGCAATGTTCGCAGTGCTCGTCAAAGAGGCACACCCCGTTTAAAAAACGCACCTGCGCGTTAGCGCGAAGGTCTTTTGCCAAAATCCGGTAGCGATTATATTCCGGGGAGTTCCAGATTTCTCGAAACGGCTTATCCGCTAAAAATCCTACCGTGCGCAGGTGGCAGCAAAAACTGACATCGCCCAAAGCCGGAATTAAACAAAAACTCCACCCCAGATAACACCCCTGCTCCTGAAAAATTTCTTTCGACCACGCCCCCGAGTCCGCATCAAAATGCGCCAGTTGAAATTCCGTCGTGTCGAGCAGTTGAATCGGCTTGTCCCGGACAAATTCCCGCACCCGCGTAAAATCCCGCCGGACTTGTCCGGCTTGCGCTTCCGATAACTTCAAGGCTTTATTATTTGCATCCAGGCGAATCAAATAAAATCGCGCGGTATCCGCGCCGACGGCTACGTCATTTGCAATCATTTCCATCAACTCATGGCAATTCAAACAATGAATGACGTGCGTCATAATCAGGCGCGGCCTCGCGGCGCCACGCTGTTTTTTCAATTCGCGGAGCCGGCGCAGATTATCGAGGATCCGCGCAAAGGTCGCTTCGCACTGGCCGGGAACGACTTTTGCGTACGTTGACGCTGTCCCGGCCGGCAAGCTGCAGAAAATTTCATCGACGCCCCAAGAAACCGCAGCTGCGGCATTCGCCGCGTCCAAACAAATTCCGTTCGTAAAAAAAGACACCTCGATTTCCTTTTTCCGGGCGTACTCGACCATCGCCGAGAATTTCTCATAGAGCAACGGTTCGCCGTCGCCTTGAAAAATAATCTTGTCGGTTTTCAATGCCTGCAAGTCATCGGCCAGCTGGGTAAAACGCTCCCAGGGAAACTGCCGGTTCAAAAATTCCGGGCGATGCTCGATACCCGGAGCGTGCACCCAACAGTGCACGCAATTTGCGTTGCAACGATGGAATGGATCGACGACGACGATCTGCGGGCCGATAAACGCATGGTTGCATATAAGCCCGAATAACCGGGCCAGGTGACGCTCATTACTGGACGTAACCTGGGAAATAACCCGAAAAAAAAAAGTAAACATCTCCGGGTCGCTCACAATAAACTTGATCGTCTTAAACGGTTCGATTAAAATACGCAGCGAATCGAAATATTCTCGAAAATTTTTCCAGAGCCGCCGCAGCGGGAACAGCTCCAAAGTCAGCGTGGACAAATTCACGCGGCGGCCAAAGATACCCAGCGCCAGTTGGACGATTTCATGCAAACAGAAAAAATTATACCGGCTGATCCCGATACCAATAATCAGATCGCCGCCCGCGGCGCGCGCCGCGCCGATGCGGGCCATCAATTCCGCAAATTCCCGCCGGCCGGCAATCCGGTCATGCAATTCCGCGTCGGCAGCATAGAGCTGCACCAATGCCGGAAGCGGATCAAGCATACGCTCCCGCTCGATGAGCGCCCGCTGCTCGGCCGCATCGGCACAAAGGCGAAGGCTGCAACGCGCATAAATCGCCATGCTCGCTTCATACCGGCGCGTCTGTTCCGACTCCACCATCCGCGCGGAATATACCCGTCCCGCGCAATCTTCGTCGCTATTGCGCACCGTCTGTGTCGCTTCTTCTTGAATATGCAGGGCAACGGCCGGTAAAACGCTGTTCCCGCCGGGAGCAATTCCTAAAAACGAATCCTCAAGATTATCGACAAAAACTTGGCCTTTAGTAAAATCCGACGGAAACGGCTGCTCGGCCATACTGTTAAACCAACGTTCATAGGCTGGATTAAACATAATTCCATAGCGGCGCTCTTCTAAACTCAACGGCTCCCCCAAACGGCTCAAAACTTCCCAATAAAGCAGCGCGCCGGTAAGTTGAAATTCCCAGATAAACGCCGCCGGCCGCAGCGGCCGAAAATCGACAATAACGCGCAGCGTGTTTTTTTTCTCCGTTTCCTCAATCCGCCACGGTTGCGGCGCTTCCGACGAATTGTACCACAATCCGTCGCTCAAAAAATGAATAAAAAAACCGCAGCCGGCGGTAACTTCTTCGCCGCGCCGGCGCAACCGCACCCGCTGCTGAAACACTTCCAACGTACTGTCGCCGTCCTGCAAGGAACCGAGCAGGCGATCCTCCGCCGATCTCCGGCGCTGCACTTCGGCATGATGATCGATAAATTCAATAAACAAAGGATTTTGCGCACAGGAAAACGCCGGAACCGCGTCGTCGTATTGAAAATGCAGCGTGCGCACCGTAGCTGTTCCCGGACCGGCGGTGTTTTCTACTAAAACATGCGCTTCCCCCGGCTGTGTAATCACGCACGCCGGGTAGCGCGAACAGTCTTCCGACTCCACCCCGACAATGCGCGCCGGGGCGCTGTAGACCGGCAACGGCGAACGCGCCACATCCGGATCCGCAAATATCCCCTGCTGGTCGCCGCAAAACCAGCGCCGGTAGGCGCCGCAAAATGTCAACCCCACCTGCAACTGTTCTACCGCTTCCGACGACCAGCCGCTCAAATGCACGCTCCAACGGTACTTTCCCGGTTCGATTACTTCGAATATCCATCGCTGCGCAATACCCAGCAGATACCAGCGCAGGTCGACAACCAACCGAGCTTTTTCCGCGCTGCACTGCCATTCCGCCCCTTGCGAATCATACCAGGTGCCCCGCAAAAAAAATGCCGTATGCACGCCTAATCCGCCGGTTAATTCCTGGATAGCCGGTGCGCCGTCCTGTTCAGAACAGCGAAAAACCCGCAATTGTTGCCGCTGAATTTGAAAATGAACATTCTGGGCGGGCCAGCTCACGCTTTGCTCCGGCAAAGCGCGTAAGCGCTGTTTCACCGCGTCAATCTGCGCCGCGCCGGCACAGAACGTCACCCTCAGTTCGATCGGCTGCGGGCCGCGCGTAAGAATACCTTGCTCGAAACCATTCACCTCCGCAGAGATCATCGGATCCTTACCGTTGGTGCAAACCGGGCTATCCACCAATAAACGGCCGCCACCGCAATTTTCAATGAGCAGGGCGTACGGATTTCGGCTGTGCTCAATTAAAACGAAACGATGCCGCAGGACATCAATCGTCACGGTTTGTCGCGGATCGGTTTCGGAGAAAAACACTCCCGCCTGCGCCGGACTTATCCAGGATAAAAACAATTCCTGGAGCGCAATTTTGGCGTATACCCGCTCGACCCGCGTCGCCGCCTGGCCGTTGACCGTTAGCCGCCACAAAAAACCATCCCCGACGGCGGTAAATTCCCACAATTGCTCAACCGACAGCTCATCCCAGCGGACACCGAGAACCAACTGCTGCGCATCGGATAATCGCCATTCCCAACGGGCAATCGACGAATCATACCAGCGCCCGTCCAAAAACATGGCCGAATGAATTCCTTCCGCTCCGGACAAACGCAATTCCGGAAGACGCTCATCGGCGCCGGCGGCGCCGCGCCGGAATACCGCCAGGGTATTCTGCTCCCGAACTAACGAAATATCCGCGGCGGGCCAAACCGGTTCAGCCGCCGCGGCCGCTGGAACCGATTGCACAAGCTGCGCCGCCGAAACAGCGCCGGGCAGAGAAATCTCCACGATGAGCGCCGGCTGCGCCGCCTCTATTGCCTGGCCGGCGCAGACATTCCGTTCCAAATGTACCAGCGCGCACGGCGCCGCTGCCGGTTCCAACGGCGGGATGTCAAGCAAAAAAACCGCTGCCGTGCCGATTTGGGCGCATCGCAGTGCGGGCGGAAAAGATGCCGTATCGCTATCCGGCAAAAATACAACCGGTTCGCTGCCGGTTAAGGGCAGCGTTTGCCAGCAAAGTTTCGGCAAGACGATCGTATCGCCGTGCCCGGCGGAAAACCACCGCCGAAAATCCGCGATCAAGGACAAACCCGCCTGAATTTTTTCGACCGCAAAAAAACTCTCGCCGGCAATCCGCAGCGTCCAACGCAACCCCTGCGGCAGTCGTTCAAATATCCACTGTTGTTCCACCGCCCACGGAGCGTATACAATCGTTATCCGCACTACCGCCGTCTCGCGGCAGACTTGCCACTCGCCGGCGCGGGAATCAATCCAGCGGCCGCCGATGAACATCGCGGAATGCAGACCCAGGCCGTTCGTCAGCGCCCGCCCTCCGGCTTGAAGCTGTATATTTTTTGCGTCCCCAACAAGCGATAAGCCGCTACCTTCGCCCGGCAGCAATTCACGCTCGCGCGACAGCTCAGATTTTTCCTTTTTCCCCAAAATCCGCCGAACGATCTTCATCATCTACTTTCTGCCCCGATTGTCCGCATCAGTAACCGCCGCTCGCGCCGGCTTACTCATCGCTGAAATCTTGGTTGAATTCGTCAAAACAATTGATTAAAACATGACAATTTTTTTTACATGCACGGATACGCTCGCGAACCGCCGCGGCTTTCGCCGATCGCCACGCATCCAACACGCTGACATCCCGAATATTACCGATCCCCTCGCCCATTTCAAAACACATACCGATATCACCGACGGAACTGACGACCATACCGCGGTCAAGGTTACACTGCCGCGTCTTGACAAATTTATCCGGCTGCTGTAAGTATGCTTGAAACGCCCGCAACTGACTGACCGTGTTAACGATCGGCATTCCCGTTTTTTTCATATCAATCAGTTCGTCAATAATCGCGGTAATTTTCCGGGAATCACGCGGAAATAAATAGGCATGTTTGCCTTTCCACCATTCTTTTTCCAGCGGAGTATTATTCGGCTGCATGGCCACAAAAAAATTCAGAGAACCCATCTGCGGTCGCGCATGCACCAATTTAACCAAATCCACCAATTCATCCTGATTAATGTCATACATCACACATTGTACGGACATTTTAATATCCGGGCAATGCCGATAGATATGTTCAAACGCCTGGATCACCCGCCGATACGAGCCGCGCACTCCGCGCAAATAGTCATGCGTCTGTTCCGTAGCCCCGTCCAACGATAAAGAAATCCGCGTTAGCCCTGACTCGGCTATTTGGTGCGCCAAGGCGTCATCAATCAAATAACCGTTGGAAGCAGTACACGTCTGCATACCGCAATCACTTGCCGCCCGGATAATCTCAAAAAGCCCGGGATACAAAAACGGCTCGCCGCCGCAAATATTTAAATAAAAATCTTTGTCCACGATCTGCGCTAAATCCCTCACGCATCGTTTCCAATCCTCCACGGTCGGCAGCGGACTCCATTTTCTCACCAAACGGTCTTTGCGCCATTTGCGGCAATTCTTACACCGCATCATGCAATCCTCGGTGATGCCCAGACATCCGAATCCCGGGTTCAAAAACTCTTCCACTGCCTCAAACTCCTTATTTTTAACGTTCGTACTCCGGCGACAACGCGCCTCATCGCTTTATTATAATAGCCGCAACCTCGTATTACAAGCACCTCTCGGCTACCGCACCTGCCGGTCCGGCCTTTCGCCAACACCTATCGCAATCATCGCGGCGCGCTCAACCTCAAACTAAAATCGATAATCAATTCTTGACAGGAGCTGACCCCGGAATGAGCATCCTGAATCTGCGACGCCATAACCCGGCATTGATGGAGCACGTCGGATTGCTCAATTAAATTAGAATACCTGTTCCCGTGGCATTGGCTGGAAAAAGTAACCGCCGGCAGACCCGGATTATCGGATAAAACCTGCACTGGTTCCGTTTGCGAGGCAAACTGAATCCACGTGTCGCGATAAAATTCCCGCGGGAACTCCCGGGACAAACGCCCGTCCGCCTGCCAGCGATTATAGGCCGGGGACAACATCACCGCAAATGTCACCCGGCTGATTCCCGGATGAAAAATTTCGGTAATTAACCGTCCGGAAATGTACGTTTCAGAAATAATCGTCAACGACAGGCGCTGCAACAAAAACAACTTATTCCATGAAAAAACAGCATAGAAAGTACGGCTGTCCCAATACGTTTCCGTGCGCGCCCAGAGAGAATTAAACCGTTCTTCGCCATACGAAAAGGCCGCGTGCATGCCTAATGCCGCCGTTAATTCCTGCTGCTCCCAGAAAAGTTTAATAACGCCCTGTTCTCTGATTAAACTAAGCGGCCCCTGCGCAATCGATTCACGGCGGGCGTTTCCCTGAACCGACGCGGAAAAAGCCGCACCGGCAGACCGATCGGCAAACGCAGCGATGTCAAAACTAAGCATATTCTCATGCACACCCTGGGAAAACAACTGCCCCGACAAAGGCAAAAGCCGCTTTAATCCACATTGATACATCATCCCTTTTTCCGTCTGCTCCGGAAAAAAATACCAGCGCCAATCTTCAAAATCAACCACCGGCACAAAAATCAACGCGTAAGGCTGGCCGGATACGACGCCCTCACAACATAGGAAAGGACTTTGGTTATCAAATAATGTACCTCCCCCTGACTCAGACGGTAGTGCAGCGGACACGGGAAACTGTTGCCGTGCCGTCACGATTGCCTTCACGTGTTCAGCCGGAAAAAAACAACTGAACGAAACTTCCTGCAATAAGATATCTCGCGCACACTCAAAACTTACCGAAATCCGTGCTTTATTTTCAACGACGCGCACCTTCCAAATTTGCTGAATCGCCGGATCGTTGAACTGATAATGAACGCTGAGTGATGCTTCCGGTGAATGAACATCCCGTAAACATGACTGCACAAACGGCCCCTGCTGCTGAAACGGGAGCATTCCAACCGACCCATTGTAATAAAACGGCGGCAGCATACAAATGAACGAACCGGCGGCTTCATCCGCTGCGCGCACTCTCAATGCTTCATCCGCCGCTAACAATAAAAACCCGCTGCCAAAACAGACCGAACGACGGGCCATTTGTGCGCGCGCTGCGTTCGCTTCCAGCGTTTTCTGCTGTTCACGCTGCGCCTGCAGCGCGGCCCACGGCATGAACGCGATCGTGCCGGAAAATACTTCACCCACCGCCTCCGGCCGCCGCTCAAACAGTATACCCCGATTACCGCCGTAACTGTGCAGCTTACCCGCCAAGCCCGCCCCTTCCGCAGAAAAAATTACCGCCGGATACATGCACCCCGCCTCATAAACGCCCAGTTGATTCCCCGCTTCCGCGTATATGCCGTCTTCGCGCGAAAATACACCCTCCGTATCCCCGGCCACCCAGCCCCCATATTCCGGCCGCAGCCATACAATATCCTGATACAGCATTCCCGCCGGAAGCTCGCCGCCGTCTATATACGCCTGCCAGCCAATATGATCCCCGGCCACGCTGAAAACCCAGCGCTCCACAATTTCCACATCACTGCGCTCTATCTCCACCACGCAACGGCTGCCGCCCCGCTCCACCACCCGCACTCGTTTCTGCCCCGCTAACCAATGCCCGCCCCAATTGATTTCGCTGCCTAAACCCGTTCCGCCGCTCAGCCGCTGCCCACCGTAATAAATATGCACTCGCCCTTCCTCATACCGAAGTTCCACGCCTTCGCACCCGGCGAGCAGCCGCTCCCGTTCACGCTGCGCGGCAGCGCGGCCCAGCAGTTCCGTATCGGGCACTGCTTCCAAACATACGCCCCAACCGTGCAAACAATTATTTGGTTCAAAGAACAGGAACCGTTCGCCGTTGTGGCTTTCCACGCCCCCCTGCCCGCAACACCCGGTAATTATCGGCCGCATGAGTACAGCCGGCATTGCCGACGCTGATCCGTAAACACCGAGCAACGAAGCATCCCTACCGTAAACCGCGTCAAATGGTGAAAAAAACTCACCTTGCGCGCTGCCGGCGAGCCATTTGCCGTACAGGGCATTTATCGTAATTCTACGACGGTACGGCGCTGCCGAAGATACCTCCGACACAACGCCGGCTTGCCAAAAAAAACAACATCCCTGCAAATAAAAATCCCACTGTTCCCGTAAACCGGCAAATTCATAATTTACCGACACCGAAACTTTATCCGGTGATTTCTCGCGCACCTCCAGCACCCGCCGGCTGGAGCGCCACTGTTCCGCAAAATAAAATTCAGTTTCCAAGGCGTTTCCCGCCGTAACCAACCTGCCTTGAAATTGCAATTGCAAATTCTGGCCGTTATTCAGCCGCAATTCCCACCACTCATTGCGCAGCAGAATCATTTTTTCTTCTAAATACTCTCCCACCGCAGCATCCCAATGCGCGCGGTCATACAAACGCAGACTCATCGTAAAATGATGCGCATCCGCCGCATCCTGGCCGGCGAATTCCCAGCCGATCCGGGCTTCGTCCGGCACGCCGGCGATGAATCCCCCGGCGGCTGCGGCCGGCGGCGGCAGCACGATCGCCGGAAAAGGGGACGCTGCCGCCGCGCCCAACAAGTCAATGTGCGGATAGTTACGCACCGGCTGCGGCTGCGGATAAAATGAACCGCGCTCTGTTCCGGCAACCCAATCCGCATATTCCGGGACAAGGCGGAGGCCGGCGGAAAAAACCGCGGTACTCGCTGCGGCCGGCGTTAAAAAAATATCCCACTGTACATACCTATCGGCAACGCGCAAGCTCCAATGTTCCTGAACATCCCGGCAGCCGCCGGCACATTCTATCCGCACGCGCAAATCTCGGCCGGCAGCCGGCTGTTCAACAATCACCGCTCGCTGCTGCCCGGGCTGCTGGGGACCGCTCAACCAACTCCCTAAACGGCCCAACAGAATGCCGGCATAGGATACGCCGATTTCTTCGTTAAGATAGTGCAGGCGTAAACCGTTTTGTTCCAGCAGCGTGGTATACCCTTCCCGCACGTGCGCCACCTGCTGCCGCAACACCTGCCGCTGGTCAAAAAAGAACAAGCGCAGGCAAACGGCAGTACCGGTTGAAGAAGCACGCTGCGTAACGGCAAAGCCTAACCGGCCACTGCCGGAAATCGTCTGCCGAATATCGTCCGGACTGCTCCCTGCGGCGTCACATACACAAACCAGCGACGGATAACGCTCCTCGCCGGAAACGATACCGAGCAGCGGACAAAACAAACGATTCTGCGGCAACGCCGCATCGCCGTCGACAAATTCGCCCTGATCAAAACCGTTAATCCATTGCTCGTAGCGCCCGGCGCACAAAATATAACATCCGACGGACTCGCCGGCTGCCCGCACGTGCCAACACAGAACAGTATCGTCCAGGCTCAACAGCCATTCTGCCGGCGCCGCATCAACGCCGCCGCGTACGATCAGGCGAGCCTGCCGCTCGCTTTTTTCGACCACGGTAACTTCAGGAGCGGCAATCTGTTCATCGGTCGCATCCCCGCCGCCGGTTAGGCCTAATCCATGTCCGGCGGTGATATCGACGCCCTGCCAGACAATAATAAATTTCCGGTCAAAATAATCGACCCGCAACCGGCCGTTATCCACCAGCGCAAAACGCTCCCGCCGCGATGCGTCAACTCGCCGCAATAAATCCCCATTGGAAAACAAGGACAACCTGAACGACAAAACAATCTCCGTATCGGCAGCGGCGCACAATTCATATTCAAAACCAATATAACGGGTTTTTCCGTCATCGATAACCACCGGCGTACTCGTTGCGATATCGTCCGGCGCCTCAAGCAGAAAAGCCGGGGATACCCCGTCCGGCGCATAAACACCGATCATCCGGCTTTCCTCATCGGCTAACGACACCTGCTCCTGCGTCAGATGGAAGGCTCCCCGCTCATAGCCGTTAACCCAACGGGTATAGAGCGACCGCACGTGAACTCCTGCACGATAGCGCAGCGTGGCGGCGTCCGGCGGCATACGCAGTCGAATCGACCAGACAAACGCCGCATCGGAGAGCGCGAACTCCCACTGCTCCCGGCGAATACCGATACTGCGGCGGCTCTCGATCTGCAACGTCCGGTCGTCGATTTTCCGCACCGCGCGATCGTGAAAATCATCATGCCACCGCCGGTCTAAAAAATAGGCCGTGCAAATGCCTTGTTCGGCGGTTACCTCGATCTCCCGAAAAAAACAACGCATCTGCCGCACAGACGATTCAAGGCGCAACGCGCCGACGGCAGCCAAAGACTGATTACGCCAGTGCCGCATACGCTCCCGCGCAACGCGGTCAAAATCATCTCGAGAACGATACATCGAAATGTCGCCGCTGAGCGGCGCATGCGCGTCCGCTTTCCAGGAAATCACCCGGCACGGGCTGCCGGCAGCGCCATTGAACAAGCGCAGCTCGATCCGCTGCTGCGTCGCACAGAGTAATCCCGGCGCACCGGAGGCGTCAGCGTTGTCCGGATACAGCGCAATAAAACCGGCGCCGGCGGACTGTAACGGAATTTCCTCTTCCAGTTCAGCCGCTGCCGGCAGTACCACCTGGTCGTCGCCGTCGATGACCGTGCCATACCCGAGCGGGACGCGCATCCGCACCCAAAACGCTTCCGCCCGATTCGCCGATTCCGGCGTATGCGCGAGCGACCACTGAACGGCCGCGCCGATAACCGTAAACGACAGGCTCAGTTCCATAGCCAGCGCCGGAAATACGGCAGTCAGGCTCCAATCTCCGGGTCCCGCCGAGTTATTCATCCGCCATTGCCCACTAAAGAAATTAAAAAAATAGCCGCGGTAAAAAAAACCCGCCTCCATTCCGTTTACGCCGGTCACCGCACTGTTCCGAAAGAAAATATGCAGTTGTTTCCGCTGCAGGAGAACGCGCAGGTCATCCCGTTCCAGAACACGTTTCTGCTGTTCCGTCCGGATAAGCTCGGCGACAGCCGCCGCATCCGCCAGCGCAATCTGCGCGGTCAATTCCACATTCACCGGCTCACCGGGCGACGCCAGCGGCGTTCCCGTCACCTGCACGACAACCGCATCGAAATCTCTTCCGGCACGCTGGATTAAACTATGGCCGGAACAGCCCTGCTTTGACAATTGCGCCAGAATGGCTGGTAACGGTCGGCGCGACGCCAGGGTCAGCATCGCCGGATCTTCTTCATTGACATAAACGTCATGCCAACGTTCGGATAGAATATCTTCCTGCGAAAAATCGACCAGACGTGTCTCGTCAAGATACTGATCGTATTTTTCGTTAAGCATCACGCCAAAGCCTATGTGCCGCAAAACCGTATCCGCCGGCGCCGAAACACGCGCCTGCCACGAAAAAAACGTTTCCGAATTGCTGCGTACGCTCATCTCGATGATAACCGCGCCGTCGGACATCCG
>JAMWCB010000168.1 GCA_023819605.1 Candidatus Omnitrophota bacterium | reverse complement strand
ATGTCTTACCGGCGGCTACGGCCGACTGAACGTGCCTTTAATTCAAAAAGCTCTCGACAATAATTTCAGCATTCAAATCGCGCCCGATACAACACTCACTTCTTTGCACGATGAAATTTTTCAAAAGTGGATTATGGCTAATACGGATTTTGCAAAGAATACGATCAAGGTAAGTGAAGCGGAAATAATCCAGCAAATACTCCTCCAAATGATTGACCAGAATTCCAGCATCTCCGCGACGGAACGAGCGGCGTTGCGTGACAATTTTTTAAAAAAGCTGACTTTGGAAAAATCATCGACCAATACATTCGAGAATTTTTTTTATTTGCGGGAGCTGGTCAATTTAAGCGGAGATAGTATTATCGTCCAAACGCCGCTGCAGGAATTACGTGCCTGGGCTACTGCGCGGCGCGTCTTTGCAGCGGAGATCCAACAAAAAAATATTAACCTGTGGCGGTTCACTACACCATTATCCATTCGAACGGCCGAAAAAACATGGCTTATAAATACCGTGATTGCGGAAATGTGGCGATTGATTATTTATACGGGCAAAGGCGATCTGCTCTTAGAATTTGCGGATGCAACCATCATCCCGTCTTTTTATTGGGAAAGCGTGCGGTATCTGTTTACGCACGCCGGCGAGCAGGAAAAAATTCGCGCCCAGCTCCAAAACCTGGCGCGCGCCGCCGGATTCAGCGACAAGGCCATCCTCTATCAACGCTTAGGCGACAACATTTCAACAGGAATCAGTGAATTTATCGAATGGGTATTCCAAGCACGCGATGACGGCGGCATCAAACATCC
This sequence comes from Candidatus Omnitrophota bacterium, assembly GCA_023819605.1. Taxonomy (GTDB): domain Bacteria; phylum Omnitrophota; class Gorgyraeia; order B26-G9; family B26-G9; genus JAMWCB01. The sequence goes on along the minus strand of JAMWCB010000168.1, from coordinate 2,759 downwards.
GCCATCTGAACGTCAACCGGCCATTACCCCGCGCGCTGATTCCGTGCGTGCGGCAGAAAGCATCCGAACGTCGCTTTGAGTTATTTCGCGCCTGCCGCCGGCTTTAAATCATCCATCCAGGCCGGCAGATCGCGCACGAGCCATGCTGCCGCATCTGCCTGTCCATCTGCGTTGGTAAATTCCACTTTCAACAGCGGAAAACCGCATGACTTCATCAAATGCGCGTAGACCTTCGAAACATTCGTAATCGATGAACGCGGAATGCGCAATTGTTTCTTCGGTATCCACATTTCATAAAATAATTCGTCCGCGGTCAAAACCAGCTCGCCGTTTCCCCGCACCTGCATACAGCCGCGCGACTGCTGCCCAAAAAAATTGGCTGACGAGCAACTGCGCACGACGGTTTTATCGGCGAACTGCGCCAATATTGTACCACCGCGCTTTTTCCTGAGCACGAGAAAGAGCAAAAAGATTCCCAGCGCATCAACAATAACGATCAGTGCAAATAGTTGCCACAGGTTCATTATATTCAGCCTCCCCGTTATTATTGTATGCCGGACAGTTCCGTTTCCAGCCAGCGAATGCGGCGTCCGTCCGGCGTTGCCGTGCTTTGCGCGGCCGCGATCATATCGTCTTTCATCGTCTTATAGTAGGTGCGCCGCGTATCCCACAGCGGTGCGCGCCGGTATAACTGCGCGTAGACGCGGGCGGCCTGGCAATACGCATAACAATTATCCGGACGCAGGGCAATGGCTGTTTTCAGAGCTTTGACCGCCTCATCATGTTTTTCCAGGCATAAATAAACATATCCAAGAAAATTATGGCCGAAAACATCATCCGGCGCTTTTTGTACATACTGCAATAATTCCTCGCACGCGGCTTTATACTGATAATGCGCGTCGACATGCGCAATGGCTAAATATTTATGCGGTTGAGCCGCAGTGGGATTGAGTTTTTTTGCTTTTTCCAATATACTGATCGTCTTCGGGCCCATCGAAGTTACCGCGTACAAACGGCCGACGTTCATCACCGACTCGTAATCCTCTGGATGTTCATGCATACGCTCCTCAGCGGCAAGGATTTCCCGCGCCACGCGAACGTCATCGACAATCGCATACCGGTCGGCGCCTTCCAACGGAATATCCTGCCGCTGCCAATAGGGGCAGTCTTTAAGTAAATCGACGTAGGGATGATTCGAACGCTCAATGCCCCAGGCCGGATTTCTCCCCATGCGTATGTAGCGGCGCTGGTGCACAATGTCGAACTTCCAGCCGCTGCCGTCATTGCACAGCAAGAAGGGCGAATTCTCCCATCCTGTTTTATTGCCGAAAAAAACAACCGCGTAATCGCCGGATTGTAAAATCTCATACTGTTTATAGGCATAGGTCCGCACATCCTTTTCATAACGAGCATCCGGAAGATTCCGGTAATCACGGTATATTAACCGCGTCAGTGCCGTATACACGCCCAAGTTAGGATCACGTATCTTATTGCTCCAGCTGCGGATCAACGTCTGCCAGGCTTGCTCTGGCGTTGTGCCCGCCGGATACAAACGGGCTGCCTCGCTGTCCGGTTCCGGCATCAACCGGGACAAATCGCGACCCGCGCCGGCGCCGCCGGACAGCAGCGCATGATCCAGCGCTTCTATCTGGCCCGCCGTATAGTTCTGTTCCTGTTTAATCCGCGCCCGTTCTTCCAGTAATTCAATGACGCTCACCAGTCCCACGCCAGGCTGGCCGTTGAAATAATAGGGTTTAAGCTGAGTATCCTGCACCGCGCCGCAAAACATATCGGTAAACACATCTTCCAGCTCATAGCTGACTTCCAGACGCACCTGTTTTCCCTCTTCAACAAAAACCATAACAACGCCCCGGCCGCCGCACTGTGCGCCTACCTGCCAGTTATTCAACACTGCGGTTGCGAGTTCCTCGATTGAGTAATAACCGGAAAGTGTCGGCACACAGACAATGGCAATTTCCACGCCCTGTTGCTCCCTGATCTGCTGCAGATAATTTTGCACATATTCCTGCGCGTCCGGCATAATACCGGCGTAATCGAACACACCGGTATCCAACCCCGGCCGCGTGGTTGCGTCAAAGCCGCCGGTTGCCGCGTTCGCGAGCGGGCATAGGCACGCGCCAAGAATAAAAAAGAACGCGACAGGTTGAATCCGTGGAATATACCGTGAATAATCTCTGCTCATAGATAATCTTCTTTCTCTTTTCAAAATTTTACGGCTACGGCGTTCATCGCCACTGCCGGTGCTTCAAAGTAGCTGCCACGCTCAAAACCAAACCACGGCGCGATAACATTGCCCGGGAAAGTATCTATTTTCGTGTTATAAGTTCGTACTGCTTCATTATAACGCTGACGCTCGACACTGATACGGTTTTCGGCGCCTTCGAGCTGATCCTGCAGCGCCGTAAACTGCGCGCCGGCTTTCAGGTCAGGATAATTCTCCGCCAGGGCGAATACAGCACGTACAGAATCCTGCAGCTGGGCCTGCGAACCGGCGAGTTCACGCATATCATCTGCCGAAAATTCTTTTTTACCTCCCACCCGTTTTAGCACATCCTGGGCGTTTCCGCGCGCGGCGACTATAACAGACAATGTCTGCTGCTCATACGCCGCACACCCACGCACAGTTTCAATCAGGTTCGGGATTAAATCTAAGCGCCGCTGACATACAGTTTCAATCTGCGCCTGCGCTGCTTCAACTTTTTTGTCGGCAACAACCAATCCATTATAATTCAAAACGA
>JAMWCB010000039.1 GCA_023819605.1 Candidatus Omnitrophota bacterium | reverse complement strand
GGCCATCAGGGTTTGATACGGCAATCCCTCTTCCACTGCTTTATCCTGAAGCATTGCCAAGTCATAATCCGATATACGAATATTTATTCGCTTATTTTTTTTCAGCGTATTTTTGGCGATCCGGGCGTAACGTTTTTTTTCTTCCGCAACATATTTTACGCTCTTACCTTCACCCCGCTCAACCGAGTCCAACAATTCTTTTTCTTCTTTCGTATACGCTATTTTTCGCATGTCATTCCTCACTCAAATATTTCTTTTTCAGTTTCCGACTCGGGATTATATTTTTTAAAAATACTTCATCGTTAAATTCAACGAACGGCACGTAATACACGTCATCGTTCATCAATCAAAACGCTGCAAGCTCCAGGCTGCGGGCTGCAAAGAGCGAAGGACGATTGACGATAGACGAAAAAAAAACTATACCGCTGTTTCTATGCCGGAATCTTTTTTCAGATTTGGCTCATCGTTTCAAAGGCGCCGCTTACTCTAAATTTTCCCGGTGATGGCGCACGACTTTCGCGTCGACGATGTAAATGACTTCCTCGGCGATATTCGTGGTATGGTCGCACATGCGCTCCAGATGCCGAGCGATGAGCAGCAACGGCACGGCGCTGGGCACGGTGCGCGCGTCTTTTACCATGTAATCGCGCACCAGGTCTTCCTGCACCTTATTGCGCAACCGGTCGGCCTCGGCATCGGACAAAACGACTTTCTTCGCCAATTCCACATCGCGGTTTATGAACGATTCTATCGACTGACTGACCATGGTCTGGGCAATCACCGACAAACGCGGAATATCTTCCAGCGGCTTAACCAGCGATTTGCCGGCCAATTCCAAAACGCGCTGCGCGATATCCACAGCCAGGTCGGCGATCCGCTCCAGTTCGCCGTTAATTTTCATCGCCGTGGCCAAAAACCGCAAATCGCCGGCCATCGGCTGATAGCGGGCCATTAAATCGATGCACTTTTCGTCGATGAGCAGTTCCTGCTCGTCGACTCGGTCGTCCTGTTCGATCACTTCCTGGGCTTTGGCCAGGTCGGCGTTCTGGAGGGCCTCGATAGATTTACGGATCGCTTCCTGCGCCAGCTCTCCCATTGTGCGCATATCGCGAGTCAGTTCCTGAATTTCTTCGTCAAAATGACGTTCCATGGCGCCCTCCTTATCCGTACCGGCCGGTGATATATTCTTCGGTCCGCTTATCCGCCGGCTTGGTGAATACCTTCTCCGTCCGGTCAAATTCCACCAGTTCGCCCAACAGCATAAATCCCGTATCATCGGAAACACGCGCCGCCTGCTGCATATTGTGCGTGACGATGACGATCGTATAGTTGTGTTTTAATTCGCGCATCAACTCCTCGATGCGCGCCGTCGCCTGAGGATCCAACGAAGAACACGGTTCGTCCATGAGCAGCACGTCCGGCTTGACGGCGATCAGGCGGGCGATGCAGAGGCGCTGTTTCTGCTCCAGCGATAAACCCAACGCCGATTTCTGTAATTTGTCTTTGAGTTCCAGCCAAAGGGACACGGACGACAAGCTTTGTTCGACAATCGCGTCTAATTCGCTTTTTTTTAATTGCTGGTGGATATGCGGGCCGAATACGATATTTTCATAAATCGACAACGGAAACGGATTGGGCCGTTGGAAAACCATGCCGACTTTTTTCCGCAACGCCACGACATTGGTTTCCGGCAATAAAATATTCTCGCCGTCCACCCGCACCTCACCCGACATACGCACGCCTTCGACCAAGTCGTTCATACGGTTGAACACCCGCAGCAAAGTCGATTTGCCGCAACCGGACGGCCCGATAATCGCGGTTATTCGCCGCGGCGCAATCTGAGTCGTCACCTGTTTAAGCGCTAAGAAATCCCCATACCACAAATGGAGCTTATCCACGACGATTTTCGCGTTCATCCGAATTTTCCCCGGATATAATCTTCCGTGCGTTTATCCGCCGGCACGGTAAATATTTTGTCGGTTTTATTGACTTCGATCAACTCGCCGTTGAGAAAAAACGCCGTACGGTCGCCGACCCGCGCCGCCTGTTTGACGTTATTCGTGACTAAAATCAGCGTATACTGGCGTTTTAGTTTCAGCATCGCTTCTTCGACCTTGGCCGTAGAAATCGGATCAAGGCCGGAACAGGGCTCGTCAAAGAGAATCACCTCCGGCTGCACGGCTAAGGTGCGGGCGATACACAAACGCTGCTGCTGCCCGCCGGAAAGGTTAAACGCCGACGTCGGCAAGCGATCTTTGACCTCATCCCATAAATACGCCTCGCGCAACGCCTGCTCAACGATGCCCTGCAACCGCGCGGTTTTACGAATGCCGTGCATCCTCGCCCCATACGCGACATTATCGAAAATCGATAACGGCAGCGGCAGGGGCATGGCGAAAACCATACCGATACGTTTGCGCAGCCGTTCCACATCCTCGCTCAAACTGTCCGCTCCATCCAACGCAATCGCTCCGTTCATCCGAAACCCGGGCTCAAGCTCGTTGAGGCGATTGAGCATGCGCAAAAACGTCGTCTTGCCGCTATTCGCCGGGCCGATCACGCTTAAAATCTCGTTGGACAGAATATCCAGCGAGACACCGCGCAGAATATGCGCCGCTCCGAACCAGACATGGAGTTTTTTTACGGAAAACTTTACCATCGTTTTTGTTTCCGAAATTTGTTGCGGATGAGAATCGCCACGGAATTCATGAACAGTACCAGCAGCAACAAAACCAACGCCGTGCCGTAGCGGATTTTCTCGTCGACATTCGGTACCTGGGTGGAAATAACGTACAGGTGATACGGTAGAGCCATCACCTGATCGAACACCGAGGACGGCAGCCGCGGCAGATAAAACGCCGCGACGGTAAACAGAATCGGCGCGGTTTCGCCGGAAGCGCGGCCCAAGCCGAGAATCGCGCCGGTCAGGATACCGGGGATCGCGTTCGGCAACACGATATTGCGAATCGTCTGCCATTTGCTCGCCCCCAGCGACAGGCTGACTTCCCGAAACGCCGGCGGCACACTTTCCAAGGCTTCACGCGACGCAGTAATAATAATCGGCAGAATCATGATACCCAGGGTCAGCGCCCCGGAAAGAATCGACACGCCGAATTTGCAGAAAACCACAAACAACGCCAGTCCGAAGAGCCCATAGACCACCGAGGGGACCCCGGCCAGGTTTACAATCGCCAATTTCACCACGCGGCTCATCCGGCTATGGGTGGCGTATTCGCACAGATAAATCGCCGCCAATACTCCGATCGGCAGGGCGAAGAGGATCGCGCCGCCGACCAGATATATCGTGCCGATAATCGCCGGAAAAATACCGCCGGCGCGCATACCTTGCCGCGGCATCTGACTGATAAATTCCCAGGTCAACGCCGGAAATCCCTTCGCGACGATGATCACGATAATCAACCCCACCGGCACGACAATCAGCAAATTCGCCAGCAGCAGAAAAAAGAACGCGATTTTTTGGGAACGTTCCGGATTTTTTTTCATGAACGATTTTTATGCAAAAACAAATCCGCGGTTACATTGATCATAAAGCTAATCACGAACAAGACAATACCCACGGCAAACAACCCGAAATAGTGTTCACTGCCGACCACCGCTTCGCCCATCTCCGCGGCGATCGTCGCCGTCAATGTCCGCACCGGCTGCAGAATACTTTCCGGCATCACCGCGGAATTGCCGGTAATCATCATCACCGCCATCGTCTCGCCGATGACGCGGCCGATGCCGAGCATCACTGCCGCGACAATGCCCGAAGAAGCCGCCGGCACAATAACCCGGTAAATCGCCTGCCAGTGCGTTGCGCCTAATGCCAAGGCTCCTTCCCGGTAGGATTTCGGCACGGAGTAGAGCGCGTCCTCGGCAATGGAAACAATCGTGGGCATGGCCATAAACGCGAGCATAATTGAGCCGGAAAGCGCGGTCAGGCCGGTCGGCAGATGAAATAACTGTTTAATCCAGGGTACGAGCGTAACCATGCCGATAAATCCGAGCACCACGCTGGGTATGGCCGCGAGCAGTTCGATGCCCGCTTTCAATTTATTTTTTATCGAGGCAGGCGCCACTTCCGCGATATAAATGGCGCAACTGACACCGATCGGAACGGAAATAACCGCCGCGCCGACCGTAACCAGCAGCGACCCTAAAATCAACGGCAAAATGCCCATTTGTGGCGGTTCGGAAATTGGATACCATTTTTTCCCGGCAAGAAATTCCAGGGGATTAACCGTCGCGAAAAGCGCGAGCCCTTCTTTCAGTAAAAAAAGAAATATCAAACCGACAAAAACGATAGACGCCATGCCGCAGAGGAAGACCAGCTTTTCGATAATCCATTCTTTACATTTTCGCATAACGCTTTATTTGCCGGCGGCGATCGCCGGCACAAAATCCGTTTCCCGCACAATATCCTGCCCTTCCGGAGACTGGATAAAATCAACGAAACGCTTCAAATCTCCGGCCGGTTCTCCCTTGGCATAAAGAAACAACGGCCGGGAAATCGGATAATGCCCGCTCATCACGTTTTCCACGGTCGGCGCAACAAACGGCGATTGCGCGTCCACGGCAACCGGCAACGCCTTTTGTTTATCGGAAAGATACCCCATCCCGTAATATCCGATCGCTGCCGGATTTCCGGCCACTTCGTCGGCGATCGCCTGTGACGACGGCAGCATCAAGGCAGCCGGCGCGAATTCTTCTTTGCTGTTCGGATCATTGCGGCGCAGCACATGTTCCTTAAAATAAACGTGCGTGCCGGAATTAACCTCCCGCGACAACAGCACAATTTTCCGGTCCTCGCCGCCGACTTCTCTCCAATTAGTAATCGCGCCGGAAAATATTTTCGATAGCTGTTCCAGCGTCAACCCGTTCACCGGATTTTTTGGATGGACGACCACCGCCAAACCGTCCAGCGCGGCTTTAATCTCAACCGGATGAATACCTTTTTTCTCCGCCAGGTTTATTTCTTTATCTTTCATCGGCCGGGAACTCATCGCCAGGTCGCAGGTCCCGCTGATCAAACTGGCCATGCCCGTACCGGATCCGCCGCCGGTCACCGCGACAAAATCAGCCGTATTTTTCTCCATAAAAACTTCCGCCCAGGCCTGCGCCAAGTTAACCATCGTATCCGAACCCTTGATTTGCAATGAACTGTTTTTTGCCGCGCACCGCGACGGAAAAACCAATAGACCACCTACTACCGCACCAGTTAAGGCATAACATAGCTGTTTTTTTAAATCAGCGCGCATAAATCCTCCCTGCATTCGTACCATGTTCGTAACTTTTTTGTAACCATTTCGTCACATTGAATACTGTATGCTAAATTCCCCTGCCTGTCAACGAAGTTTGAGCTCCCCTCTCTATGCGTAGCGAAGCTTATTCGGTTAGACGATTAATCACTAAACCGGAAAGAGGTTTGGGATAGAAATAGGTCGATTTTTGCGGCATGCGGAAACGCTGCCGCGCGATTTTTTCAACCTGCTCGGCGCGCGTCGGATTCGGGAAAAAGGCCAACGCGAAATCACCCGCGTCGACCTGCCGGACGGCATCCTCCGCGTCGCGCGCGTACGAAATCAGTTCTTCCTTTTGCGCGGCACTCAGGCGAAAAATATGCTCAAAAACAACACTATTGAGCATGGCCACATCCAACTGCCGCCATTGCGCCGGCGCTTTGCTCATTAACGTGTTCAGGGTCGCGCGGTCTTTCATCTGCAACAGCATAAACTGCTTCCCATCGTACATTCCCACCGCAAATCCCGCGGCGCGGCGCTGGGCGGCAAGCAACGCCGTCAACGACTTAAAAACCTCGCGCGAAAACAGCGTATCGATCTGCTTCATTTTTTCCGCTCTGTCCGGCACGGGTTTAACCAAACGGTGCGTCGGCATCACGTACAAATTCTCATCATTCAGCGCGGTGAAAAACATCATGATCGAATTATGGCCGGGCCCTGCCTTTCCCCGGCGGCGCAACTCATCGCGATAGGCAAGCGCCGTTTCAAAACGATGATGTCCGTCGGCGATAAAAATCTGTTTTCGCCGCATACAGCGCCTTAAAACCGCAATCCGTTCCGGATCATCGATAACCCAAAAACGGTGCCGCACGCCTTCCGCATCGGTAATATCCACGCCGGGCTTTTTCGTTATCCATTGTTTAAGCAACATTCCCACTCTGCCGTCTTTGTCCTGAAAAAAAGAAAAAATCGGGCTCAGGTTCGCGTCGACCGCCTTCATCAATTGCCTGCGGTCTTCTTTCGGTTTTGCCAACGTATGCTCGTGCGGCAGGCAATTGCCGTCCTCAAACTGAAACCGCGCGATAAATCCGAGCCGGCGCCGCTGGCAGCCTTCAACACGATAATCCTGGATATAGAGATAAACTGCCGGGCGCGGATCAGCGGCCAGCACGCCCTCCTGCCGCCAACGGGCAAACAACGCGCCGGCACGTGTATACCGGTTATCCTGCGGCGAGTCGGCCGCTTCTACTTTATTCAGAATGAGCCGAATAACATTATGCGGATGCCGCGCGTAGAGCGACGCTTGTTCCGCCGGGGATATAATGTCGTACGGCGGTGCGACCACCGCGCTGATATCTCCGATTTTTTCCGGATTGTACCGCCATCCCCGGAAAGGAAGAATAATCGCCATCAATGCCTCCTTTACCGTTTACCTTATTTGATTGCAGCGCGGCCGATTCCAGCGCCGGTACACCCATTGCCCCGCAAAAGCGCCGAGAACGTCCATCGCCACATCCGCGGCGCTGGGCGTGCGGTGCGGAATAAACGCTTGATGAAACTCATCGCTGATCCCGTACAAAAGCGCGGCAGCGGCAACGACAAAGGCCGTGCGCGCACGCCAAGACGGCGGCCCGGCCTTATCCACGGCCCGCGCGAACAGGAACCCCCAAATCCCATAGACGCCCAAATGCGCTAATTTATCCAATGAAAAGAAAACATTGAATTGCGGCGCGGACAGCGACTGATGGGAAAGGAAAAAAATCAAACCCGACCATCCGGCGACCGGCAGCCATGCGCGCACGCGCGCGGCGATCTTCAATCCGCACCGGCGCTCTTCGCCGCCGGCGCCGCGCCGGCGGGTTTGGTATCCGCCGTTTTCTTTTCTCCGGCCGCGGTATTGGAAGCTTTCCGTTTGTAATCGGTTTCGTAAAAACCGCTGCCTTTAAAAATAATTCCGGTGCCGGATCCGATCAACCGCTTCAGGCGTTTTGACTTGCACTGCGGACACATTTTCAACGGTTTTTCGGTCATCGACTGAAAAACCTCAAACACACCGCAGCGAGCGCATTCGTAATCATAGGTTGGCACGGTATCCTCCTGATCATCTTCCCGCGGCATACTCCGCGGCCTTGACAAGCTCATCCCCTGGTTCGCGCATTCATTGAAACGCGCGCTTAATCTTCTCTCCCAGCCCTTCCGCCTTCACCTCTTCGCCGCAGGCGCGGGCAAACTCGATAAGCAAACGTTTTTGTTCGGCGTTGAGATGCGTCGGCACCGCAACCTGAACCTGCACGTACTGATCGCCGCTGCCGGAACCGCGCACATCCGGAAAGCCTTTGCCGGACAACCGGAATACTTTGCCGCTCTGAGTTCCTCCGGGAATCTTCATTTTAATCGTTTCATCGTAGAGCGTCGGCACGGAAATCTCCGCGCCCAGGGCCGCCTGAATAAAAGAAACCGGCACTTTACAGTACACGTCCGCTTCATGCCGTTCGAATACTTCATGCTGTTTCAGCCGCACCAGAATATACAAATCGCCGTTCGAGCCGCCGCGGCCGCCGGCTTCCCCTTCGCCGCGCACCCGCAGATGCGAGCCGCCGTCGACCCCGGCCGGAATTTTGATATTGATTTTCCGCTCCGTGGCGATACGTCCGGAGCCGCCGCATTGCTTGCAGGGATTCTGAACGATGGTGCCCTCGCCGCCGCAGCGGTCGCACGTTCGGCTGATCATAAAGAAACCCGCGGACTGGCCGACCTGGCCGCTGCCGCCGCAGGCGACGCAGGCAACGCGCTTGCTGCCGGAAGCCGATCCATCGCCGTTGCAACCCGGGCAGGTTTCCCGGCGGCGGACCGAAACTTTCTTTTCCACGCCCTTCGCCGCTTCCTCCAGGGTTATTTCCACGGGATGTTCGATATCCGCGCCGCGGCGCGCGCCGGAACGCCCGCCCCGCCGGCCGCCGCCCAAACCGAAACCGGCGAAAATATCCTCAAAAATACCGCCGCCGCCCATTTCTTCGAAAATCGAACTGAAATCAGCGCCGCGGAAAATATCTTCGGACGAATACTGGCTGTTGATCCCGGCGTGGCCGAAACGGTCATACTGCGCGCGTTTCTGGTCATTGGAAAGCACCGCGTACGCTTCGGATATTTCCTTGAACTGATCTTCGGCTTCTTTACGTTTTTCCGGCGCCACGCGGTCCGGATGATATTTCATCGCCAATTTGCGGTAGGCTTTTTTGATTTCATCCGTCGGCGCGGATTTTTCCACGCCGAGAATTTCATAATAATCGCGTTTTGTCATGAACATCCTCTTTCAACAGGAACACCGGCCGCGGCATAATCTTTTTCTGCGGCGGCCGGCGGCCTCAACACACTCGCGCGTTCACTCCACTTTAAAATCGGCGTCGACGACGTCATCGCCTTTTTGCTTGCCGCCTTTTTTCGGCTGCTCTTCGGCGGACGGCTGCTCATCGGCAGCGGCATGCGGCTGGGCGCCGGCGCCCTGTTGCTGCGCGGCCTGCGCTTTATACACTTCTTCGGCCAGCTTATGCGACGCCTGCGTCAGTTCTTCCGTGGCCTTCTTGATCGCGTCGATATCGCTACCTTTCAAGGTTTCTTTCAACGCCGCAATTTTTTTCTCAATTGCCTCTTTTTCGCCGGCGCTGACTTTATCACCGAAATCTTTTAGCGATTTTTCCGTGCTATACGCTAATGTTTCCGCCTGATTACGCGCCTCTACTTCCTCTTTGCGTTTCTCGTCCTGTTCTTTAAATTTCTCCGCGTCTTTAACCATGCGGTCGATTTCTTCTTTTGACAATTTATGCGGCGAGGTGATCCGGATCGACTGCTCCTTGCCGGTGCCGAGATCTTTCGCCGAAACATGCACGATACCGTTAGCATCGATATCGAAGGTCACTTCGATCTGCGGCACGCCGCGCGGCGCCGGCGGGATACCGACCAAATCAAAACGCCCTAATTCCACATTGTCGTTGGCCATTTTCCGCTCGCCCTGCAGCACGCGGATCGTCACCGCCGTCTGACTATCCGCGGCCGTGGAAAAAATCTGGGATTTCTTGGCCGGAATCGTCGTATTGCGCTCGATCAACGGCGTACAAATACTGCCGAGCGTTTCAATACCCAGGGTCAGGGGCGTCACGTCGAGCAACAACACGTCTTTGACGTCGCCTTTGATAATACCTGCCTGAACCGCCGCGCCCATGGCCACGCACTCCATGGGATCGACACCGCGTTCGATTTTCTTACCTACATAATCCTCGACAAATTTCTGCACGATCGGCATGCGCGTGGGGCCGCCGACCATAATCACCTTGTCCACCTGCGCCGGCGTCAACTTTGCGTCGCGCAGCGCGTTTTCCATCGGCTTGCGGCAGCGGTCGATGATCGGCGTGACCAATTCTTCCAATTTCGCCCGACTGAGCGACATGGTCAAATGTTTCGGGCCGTTGCTGTCGGCGGTAATAAACGGCAGATTAATATCCGTATTCAACGTACTGGACAACTCGATTTTCGCTTTTTCCGCGGCTTCGCGCACGCGCTGCAGCGCCATGGGATCCTTACGCAAATCAAGCCCGTGCTCCTTCTGAAACTGGCCGGCGATATAATCAATCAGCGCGTTATCCATATCCGTGCCGCCTAACTGCGTATCGCCGTTGGTTGATTTTACCTCGAATACGCCTTCGGCCATATCCATGATCGTGACGTCGAGCGTGCCGCCGCCCAAATCGAACACCATAATTTTATGTTCTTTATCGGTTTTTTCCAAACCATAGGCCAAGCACGCCGCGGTCGGCTCGTTAATGATACGCATGACTTTTAAACCGGCGATCTCCCCGGCATCCTTGGTCGCCTGGCGCTGGTTATCGTCGAAATACGCCGGTACGGTAATCACCGCACCTTCCACCGTATCTCCCAGATACGCTTCCGCATCGGCTTTGATCTTCTGCAGAATAAACGCGGAAACCTGCTGCGGCGTATATTCCTTGCCGTGCGCTTTAAACTTATGCTCGGTGCCCATTTTCCGCTTCGCCGCGATGATCGTTCCCTGCGGGTTGATCGAGGCCTGGCGCCGCGCCGGCTCGCCGACCAAACGCTGGCCTTCTTTGGTGAACGCCACATACGAAGGAAACGCTTTGCCGCCGCCGACCGTCGTGCCTTCCGCCGAAGGAATAATCACCGGACGACCGCCTTCGAGAACCGACGCCGCCGAATTAGATGTACCCAGATCAATTCCGATTACTTTCGCCATAACCCACCCTCCTTTGCCTTATTGCCACACAAAAAAAACGTCTGATCGTGATTCATAATGAGCGGAACATCCGCGCTGCCGCGGTCACGGTTTAGCCGGTTCCGCCGCCTCAGATTCCGGGCGGCGCGTTACCTTGACTTTCGCGGTACGCAACACCCGGTTATTCAGGCGATAGCCTTTCTGCAGCTCCTCCACCACCGTATGTTCCGGATGCTCCGCCGAGTCCACCTGCAGCAGCACCTCCTGACAACTCGGGTCGAACGCCTTCCCCACCGCCTCAATCGGCGTTACCCCCTTTTTTTTCAACAATTCCAAAAGGTGATTGAGAATCATCTCAACGCCCTTATGCAACACGTCAAAATCCTTATTCTTATCCGCCGCCGCAAACGCGCGCTGAAAATCATCGACGAACGGAATCAATTCCGTAATGATTTCCTCATTGGCAAACTTCAAAAATTCCAGTTTATCCCGCTCCAGGCGCTTGCGCGCATTTTCAAAATCAGCCTGGATGCGCAGCGCTCGCTCCGTCGCTTCTTTGCCGCCGACCGCCTGCGCCTTGAGCGTTTCATACTCCTCCTGAGAAAGCATGACCACCGGAACTTTTTGTGCGTCTTCCGCAGGAACCTGTTCCGGCGGCGTTTCCGTCACATCGCCGGCAGCAGCCTGCGCGCCGTTCTCCGGCTCCTTCTTATGATTGGCTTTATTCTGCATATCACTTCTATCCTTTTTCTTACCGCGCCGGGCTTTTTCAGGTCAAATTAAACCGGGAAATCGTCTGCCCCAAAATCTGCGTCACATATTCTACGGTCGCGATCGCGCGGCCATATTCCAAACGTTTCGGCCCGATAATCCCCAGCACCCCGGACGACTGATCGTCGATACGATATGTCCCGACAATCAGCGAATAATTCGACAGATCTTCATAAGGATTTTCTTCACCGATAAAAACCCGAATTGAGTGTTCCGCCGGCTGCGCGATAACTCCCTGCATGAAATCCGCCAGCTTTTTCTTTTCCTCAACCACGCGCAGCAGCGAGCGCAGCATCTCGGCATTTTCAAACTCAGAATACTTGATAATGTTACCGATGCCTTCCAGGTAAATATTAACGTCCTGCTCGTTCAACGCGCTGAGTTCCAGCAATTCCACAGCCTGCTTCATCACATAAAAGAAAGAATTGCGCTCCTCGATCATCAGCCGCCGCAATTTAGAACGCGCCTGGGTCAGCGGCACGTTCTCCAGCTGTTCATTGAGAAAATTTTCGATGCGCAACATCCATTCGCGGTCAATCGGCGTTTCCAGACTGATGACCTGGCTTTTCGTAAACCCGCTCGTCGATACGAACGTCAAACATATTTTACGCTCTTCCAGCCAAGCCAATTGAATACTTTTAAAACCGCTCTGCTGTAAATCCGGGAATGCCACCACCGCCGCGTAATGCGTAAAATCCGATAAAATCCGGGACGTATTCCGGATCACATCCTCCAGCACAACCTGCTTTTCCATTAATTCCCGGTTGATTTTCTGCTGTTCGTCAGGGGTGAGCACTGTCCGGGGTACCAAACGATCGACATAAAAACGGTATCCCTTATCCGTCGGCACCCGCCCGGCAGAGGTATGCAAATGCGTAATATACCCCAGTTCCTCCAAATCCGCCATAACATTACGGATAGACGCAGAACACAAGCCTAACGGAAACTGGCTGCACATCGTCCGGGAGCTGACCGGAGCGCCGGTTTCCAAATAGGTCTGAATTAACAATCGCAATACCGTATCACGGCGTTCTTGCATGTCGGAATTCATTCTGCACCGTCCTGTTAGCACTCCACATTATCGAGTGCTAAATATTAATAACACACTCAAGAAAGTTCTGTCAATATTTTTTTTGCGAATAATACCGGAACTACCGCCTCCAGATACGCCCCCTCGTCCCGGTATTCACAGAGCGTTACCCGGCCCTGCTCATACAACTGATGCGCGAGCCCGGATTTATCATGCGGAATGAGTATCTCGATTTTTTGCGTCAAATGATTGAGGCGGTTTTCCACCTGCTGCAGCAAACCGGCAAGATTCTCTTTGATCTTGGCGGATATCGCCACGCTCGGCCCGTATTGATTCTGAAAACGCCGGATCGCCGCATCGCCGGGCAAAAGGTCGGTTTTATTCAAAACATACAAAACATTTTTCTCATCCGCGCCCAGTTCGCGCAGCACCTCCCAAATCGCCGCATGGTGCTGATACACCCGCTCGCCGGCAATATCCAGCACCACCAGCAGCACATCCGCCTCGGTCACCACTTCCAGGGTCGCCTTAAACGCCTCGATCAAATGGTGCGGCAAATGGTGCAAAAAACCGACCGTATCGGAAAATAATACCGTTTGCCCGCTCTGCGGCAATACGCACCGCCGCGTAATCGGATCTAAGGTGCTGAACATCTCGTCGCGGGCAATCACCCCGGCATTGGTCAAAGAATTCAACAGCGTGGATTTGCCGGCGTTGGTATAGCCCACCAGCGCGACGCTCGGTACTGCTTGGCAGGCACGCCGCTGCCGCAACGCGCTGCGGCGCTGTTCCAGCCGGGCAATATCTTCTTTCAGATGGTCGATACGCTTGCGGATTTTGCGGCGGTCGACTTCCAATTTTTGCTCGCCCGGACCGCGCGTGCCGATACCGCCGCCCAAACGCGATAATTCCGCGCCTTTACCGGACAAACGCGGCAGCAGATACTGCAATTGCGCCAATTCCACCTGTACCTTGCCTTCCTGGCTGCGGGCATGGCGGGCGAAAATATCCAAAATCAATTGCGTACGGTCAATGGTCTTGACGCCCAGCGTTTCTTCCAGGTTGCGCTGCTGCGTCGGCGAAAGATCATTATTGAAAATCACCGTTTCCGCGCCACGTTCACGCGCCAGCGCGGCGATTTCTTGCGCCTTGCCCTTGCCGATATACAACGCCGGGTCCTGCGCAGCACGGTTGCACTGGATCTCGCCGACAATATCAGCGCGCACCGTGCGCGAAAGCAGCGCTAACTCCTCCGCCAACTCAGACAGCGCCCAATTCGGCTCAGCGCCTTCAATTTTTACCGTGACTAAAACAACTTTTTCCAAAAATATTACTTTCGTTTACTAACGCTGTGGGGATATCGTTTCAGGTAAGACACGGCCACTATAACATAAGTTGCTGCAAGCTGCAAGCTGCAAAGAACCGACGCATTGACTCACATTAAATCTAACCGAAAACAGTTCATACGGGTATCATTGACTCATAATTCACCTAACCCAAGATATACTTCTGTAAGGAGGTATATCTATGAGCCCGGGAGCCCGTATGGAACACCTTGCAGCAATCGTTATTCGGTATCGTAATGCATCGAAACAACAAAAATCGATAATCCTTGATGAATTCTGTGCCACCTGCGGCTATAACCGTAAATACGCCATATCGTTACTTTGCCGCTTCCGCCGCTTCTTCAAGAAAAAATCTAAAAAACGCGGTAAACCTTCGCGTTATAACACTCCCGTACTCATTGAGGCGCTCCGCAATATTTGGTTAGCCGCGCATCTGCCCTGTTCAAAACGCCTTAAAGCTATCCTGCCCCAATGGCTACGTTTTTATCACAATGAATATGGCCATCTGCCTCATTCTATCAGTGAGTTATTATTAACAATTTCTGCCCCGACCATCGACCGCATTCTTAAACCAATCAAACGACGCTATATTACCCGCGGACGCTGCACCACAAAACCAGGCTCTTTACTCAAAAAACATATCGCCATTAAAACCGACCAATGGAACGAATCTCGCCCCGGATTCCTTGAAGCCGACTCCGTCGCCATCTGCGGCGGCAGTCTGCGTGGCGACTTCGTCTATATCCTCGATTTTACTGATCTTGCCACCACCTGGACTGAGCATCGCGCGATCTGAGGCAAGGGTGAAATTGAGGTCGTTGAACAAACCAAAAATGTGTGGTTACAATGTAAAAATGTAACAGTTACTTACTACTACGAAAGAAGGGTAAAGGGTCAAACCCTAAAATTACATTTAGAACGATGCCAGATTAGGCACCATCGGTTCCCATCTACTCTCTTCTGCCCGTTTAACCAACTCCGCGTATCGATCCTGCGCCGTGCGACGAGCCGACCACCTTCCACAATGCGGGATTGTGGAACTGGTTTTATCGCATCATGAGAACACGAGGTCAGTTATTACCTTTTTATTTAACAACTTTTACCGGACAGGTGTGAAGCAATAAAAAACTATTGCCTCGGAATCTTATTTTACTATTGTTGCATGGCCACCGCCTCTATTTCCACACGCCGGCCAAGCTTTTCCATAACCTTTTCTATTTGACCTACCGTATACCCGCGATAACCTTCGCGCTCCATGCGCGATATATCCGCCTGTTTACAGCCAATCAAATCCGCCAACTGTTTTTGCGTTAAGCGCTGCGCCAGGCGCAGCCGTACAATCGTCCGGCTTATTTGACTCAAGTCGCGAATACGCACCACTGCCGGCACAGCCGTTTTTTTCATCTTCTCATATTCCTTCAATTCCGTTTTTAATTTTTCCACTTGATCGACGTACCCCTGCGCCAACAACGCCGCTTTATGCGCATCTGCGCCATACCGCTTTTCGATCTCTTCTTTTTCTGCGGCAAAATGGCTAAGCAAATTTTTTGTTTTCTGATATTGCCGATCATTCTTAATCATAATTTCACCTCCAACAAACCTTTCGGCATCCCATCGCGATCATGCCCAAAAAAAATTAACAGCTCCCGATACCGCCGATTATCTTCTTCCAGAAAAGTAAACAAATGCGCATGAAACAATTCCCGCGCATGCCGTAACTGCTTGGCCACAGCCGACGCAAAATCAAAATTTCCGTTTACCACCAAAATACAATCAGCATCATGCGGAGCGGTTTTGTCCGTAACAAAACTTCCATCAACCAATAATTGCACCACTCCCCGGCTCTGCGTTTTAAGCGCTTCAACCAGAGCGTGCAATCCTTCAAAAATTTCCCGGCGTTCTGAACTGCCGCTGCCAAACCGCTGTTTTATCTGCATCATGGTGGCACGATATTTTCCTGCCGGCAAATATCCATATTGATTAAACTCCGGAATCATAATTTTCCCTACCAACATTAATATACCATTTTTGGTATGTAATTGTCAAGACGGCTAAATTAGCCCGCAAACACCCATTAACAGCTCAGCCCCTCACATTACAATGCGAACGACCTATCCGGTTAGGCACTATCGGTTTCCCATCCACTCTCTTGTGCCCGCATGACTAACTCCTCATATCGAGCCTGTTCCGTGCGAAGAGCCGCCCACCTTCCACAATGCGGGATTGTGGGAAATTGGATGATTAAATTACTGCAGATTGCCCACACCGACTCCGCCGCTTTTGTTGAGCGCCTACATCGCGCACGCGCAGACCAAACCCCAGCATATGCAGTACCTGCATAACCGTAGAAAAACGGGGATCAGATTGCGCCGAAAGAACCCGGTATAAATTTTCCCGATTCAGGCCTGCTCCGCGCGCCAATTTGCTAAAACCGCCCCGCGCTTTGGCGGCCATTGACAACGATGATAAAAAAACTTTTTCATCGCCATCATTCTGGTACGCTTCCAGCGCAACTTGTAGATAACTTTCCAATTCACCCGGATGCGCGCGATAATATTCGATCTGCGCTTCGTCAAACGTTCTTAATTTTCTTTTGCGCACGATAATCCTCCCAGTATGCAACCGCCGTCTTAATATCTTTTCTCTGCGAACCCTTATCTCCCCCTACAAGCAGCAGAACTACGGAATTGGCGTCTTCACCACAATATATCCGATATCCTTTGCCAAAATTCAACCGCAATTCAATAATCCCCTCAAATCGCTTATGATCGCCATAATTACCATACCGCAAACGCTCAACACGCATTTCTATCCGTTGACGCGTAACCACATCACGCAATGAAAATAACCATTCAATAAAAGGTTCTTTAGAATCCTGGGTCTTATACAGTAATATTTTCTTTTCCATCGGGCAGGTCACAGTATAATTGTAGCTTATTAGCTACATACATGCAAGAGCATTATTCTCGCCACTATATAAGCCGCAAATTACGCGGTCAAACCCTCAAATTACAATAAGAACAATACCCGGTCAGGCACCATCGGTTTCCCATCCATTCTCTTGTGCCCGCTTGCCCAGCTCCTCATGTCGAGCCTGTTCCGTGCGAAGAGCCGCCCACCTTCCACAATGCGGGATTGTGGAACACTCTAACCTTTTCCCTTGAAGCGACGATAGAATTCAATAAATTCTGCGGGCGAGACCACGGGAATGTTTTGGCAGGCTGCATAGGGATAGTGACGCTTATTGCCGGTTATGAGACCCATCGCCTGACCGGCGATCGCAACTGCTAAAAAAGGTTCGTCATCGCGATCCAACAAGGATATTGGCAACGGTTGCGGCGTAATCAAGAGCCCCCCCGCTTCCACTTGCGCCAATACATGGGCAACCGCTTCCGGACGTAATTTAAATTTTGGGCGAGCCAACACCTGACGATATTCGCTTAAAATACGCGCGTCGTAACAAACGCTCATATCACCGGCTGCAACCATGCGAACGATTTCCGCTGCCGAACCATACGGTGTAATCAACCCGGATACCACTACATTCGTATCCATTACGATATTCATGCGCGGCGGCCCCGGCGGCGCCGGCGAACAGCGGCGATTTCTTTCGTGATATCGCTCAGAGACAAACGGCTTACTCCGGCTGTCTCTGACTCTTGTTGCAGAGAAGCTACCGCCTGTATAGCCCGGCTTCGGCGCAATGCCGTCAATGTCTCTTCCAAAGTCTCGGACGTTACCGGCGTAAGAATTGCCACGGCCTTGCCGTTGGACGTTAAAACCAATTCCTTCTCTTGCGCCAATTGTTGCTGAATTTGGGCAGGCTTATTTCGCAGATCGCGAACAGTTATAAAATTCATTATACACCTCCTACACTTAAAGTGTACAATTTTGTCACCCATTTGTCAACAATGACCGCATTCCACCATGCAGGATTATGGAACAGCCGAGCGGTCAATGCGCCCGAGCCATTTTCTCCGCGGCCACAGCCAAATCATGGCTCACCTGCAGGTTCATCCAGAATTCCGGGCTTGTTTTAAAAACACCGGACAGCAAGAGGGCGGTTTCCGGCGTCATGCCCCGTTTTCCGCTGACCAGCGAATTAATCCGCTTAATCGGAACACCCATCTTTTCCGCAAGCTGCGTTTGCGACATCTCCAGCGGCTCAAGGAACTCAGCCCGTAATATCTCCCCGGGATGTGTCGGCATACGATTTTTAGGTAGCATTAGTTTCTCTTAATGATAAGCGTAAAAATAAAGGCGGCAAAAGGTGGCACATTCAAATTTATGCTTTTGGAGAGAGAGAACCGTTCAAATATTTATGAATAATGCTTGAAATAAATGTCTGATACGGAATCCCCTCTTCCATAGCTTTTATCTGAATTTGGTGATAATCCTTCTGGCTGAGGCGTAAATTAATCCGCTTATCTTTTTTCAAAGTATTTCGCGCAGCAGCGATGGCCTTTTCTTTTTCCTGACGCATATTCTTAACCGGTTTCCATTCATCGCGTTCGATTGATTCCATCAAATTTTTTTCTGCTTTTTCAATCGGCTCAAATGCTTTAGCGTTTATTTTCTTCATAACTCCCCTTTCAAACCATAACGCATTGTATATTTCCGGCTCGGAAAAGCCGTTTTAAGAAAAATTTCATCACCTGTTTCAACATAAGGAACAATAACGGCATACCCATCAATTTCCAGGATATAGATTTTCTGATGACGTCGTCTAAAATTTTCTTCAATTCCAAGGATATGCCCTGACTCTATTAAAAAAAATTTGTTCGAAAGAAATCCGGCGTTTGGCCTTCAGCACTTCATTTTTTCTAAACTCCAATTAAAATATTTCATAGCAAGAGCTTATGCTAATGTCTGCCTTTTGTCAACAATAAACGATAACAATGCCGGCAAGAACCGAGCAACGATTGGACGCGG
>JAMWCB010000038.1 GCA_023819605.1 Candidatus Omnitrophota bacterium | reverse complement strand
TGGAACCCGGATCGCCCTGGCGGCCGGCGCGGCCGCGCAGCTGGTTGTCGATACGGCGGGATTCATGGCGCTCGGTGCCGATAATATGCAGGCCGCCCAAGCGCACGACCTCTTCGTGTTCCCGCGCGCATTCCTGGCGGACGCTTTCCAAGGCGTGTTGTTTTTGTTCGGCGGTCGCCAGGTGCGGGTCGATGCCTTTTTTCCGCAGCAGCTCCGCGGCAAAATATTCGGCATTGCCGCCGAGCAGAATATCCGTGCCGCGGCCGGCCATGTTCGTGGCGATGGTAACCTGTTTGAGGCGGCCGGCCTGCGCGATAATCGGCGCTTCCTGCTCGTGGAATTTTGCGTTGAGCACGTTGTGTGCGATGCCGCGGCGCTTGAGCAATTGGCTGATAATTTCCGAATTTTCGATCGAGATCGTGCCGACGAGCACCGGCCGGCCGTTTTCGTGCATTTTCACGATTTCTTCGACCACGGCTTTGAATTTTTCCTTGGCGGTTTTATAGACGATGTCCGGATGATTGACGCGGATCAGCGGCCGGTTCGTCGGGATGGTTACGCAATCAAGTTTATAAATATGGCGGAATTCCGCTTCTTCGGTCATCGCCGTTCCGGTCATGCCGGCCAGTTTCGCATACATACGGAAATAATTTTGAAAGGTGATCGTCGCCAGCGTTTGGTTTTCCCGTTCGATTTTCAGGCCCTCTTTTGCTTCCACCGCCTGGTGCAGGCCGTCGCTCCAGCGGCGGCCGGGCATCAGCCGGCCGGTAAAATCGTCGACGATGATCACCTGTCCGTCCTTGACGACATAATGCACGTCGCGTTTGAAGAGCGTATTGGCTTTGAGCATTTGGTCGACGTGGTGTTTGAGCTCCATGGTTTCCAGGCTGCTTAAATCCGGTACGCCGAGCATGTGCGCGACGTGCGCCTCGCCGGCTTCGGTCAGATAGGTGGTGTTGTTTTTTTCGTCGACGACGTAGTCGCCGGTTTCCTGTTTGGTTTCTTCATTGCGCGTGCCGGCGGTGAGTTTATTGAACAGGCGGTTGACCAGATAATACTTATCTGTTGACGCTTCCGCCGGCCCGGAAATAATCAAAGGGGTGCGCGCTTCGTCGATGAGTATGCTGTCAACTTCGTCGACGATGGCAAAATGCAATTCCCGCTGCGCCATCTGATCGCGGCGGACGACCATGTTATCCCGGAGATAGTCGAAGCCGAACTCGTTATTGGTGCCGTACGTGATGTCGCAGCGGTACGCCTGCTGCCGGCTGATCGGCACCAGGCGGGCCATGCGTTCGTCGCGCATGTTCTCGTCATGGTGGGCGGCGTCAAAACGCACCGATAATTCATGGCCGATCGACGCGCAGGAAAGGCCTAAGAAATTATAGATGGGTCCCATCCAGCCGCAGTCGCGGCGGGCTAAATAATCGTTGACGGTCACCACATGCACGCCTTTGCCCATGAGGGCGTTGAGGTATACCGGCAGGGTGGCCACGAGCGTTTTACCTTCGCCGGTGGACATTTCCGAAATTTTTCCTTCGTGCAGGACCATGCCGCCGAGCAACTGCACGTCGAAATGGCGCATGCCGGCCGCGCGTTTGGACGCTTCCCGGCATACGGCAAAAGCCTCCGGCAGCAACTGATCAAGGATTTCTTTTTCTGCGCGTTTGCTCTCCTCGGCGGAGGGTTCCGGCGAAAGGTTCTTATCCAAGTATTCCTGGATGCGTTGGCGGAACGCGGCGGTTTTTTCGCGCAAGCCTTCGTCGGAAAGTGCGGAAATTTCCGGCTCAAATTTATTAATATCGGCAATCCGCGGCGTCAGGCGACGCAATTCCCGTTCGTTATACGTGCCGAATATTTTTTCTTTGATATATTTAAACATGATAACTCCTTGGTTTTTGTCTGCTTCGAACGTGATGCTTCGGAAGCGTACTACAGGATTGGCTGCGTCAATAGCAGTATTACTATAAAATATATAGGGAAAAATAGCAAGAGCGTAAAAAACGGAATGGCGATGGTGCCGGACGGCCATTGCCGCAGGCCGCAAGAAACGACAGCGGAAGGGCGATGGACGAGGGACGACGGACGATAAAACGTGACGAGTGGAACCCCGAGGGACGAGAGACGATAGACGAAGGACGAAAAGTGAAGCGTGTAAAAAGTGAGGGATGGCGGGATGAGCTACCGGCTGTTGGCGGCGCGCATTAAATGATCGATGTCGGCTTCTTGTCCGTCCTCATTATATTGATTGAAGGGAAAGCGGCGAAACGTGCGCGTGCATACCAGGAGCAGACATGGTAGGCATATTTGTCAAAGCATCAGGATATTCCTTGGTTAACGAAATAAATAATACGCGGCCGGGCAACGTAAACGCGCCGTCCGAGAAGAAAAAAAGCCGGTCGATTTTAATTTGAGAAAACCCGTTGAGGCAAGCTGGCTCTTCCATTGTTCCTCGCTGAATCGTTTGTACGCGCTTGGCCGGCCAGCTTCTTTTTCCGGAGGAGTGGTGGTTATAATGATTTTGCCCCCTGGGTTGAGCAGGTGGTTGTAACGGAAGACGGGCTGCTAACTTGCTCATGGTGTGAAAAGATGTGAATGGTGCCGGTAACGACATTCGTGGGGCCAACAGACAATAATTATCGGCCAAAGCGATCGGCGCAATCACAAGCGAGCAGCAGAATGCCGCAAATATACAGTATCAATGCATCAAGTTCGTTTTTGGTAGGCCGTTGTTCCGCCCTATGATATAATGAATCCCGCAGAAAAGGTCATCGCCGGCAGGCAGGGGAAGCGGAGGTAGGGTGCTGGTATCAGTGGTTGTTCCGGTTTATAATGAAGCAGAGAATGTGCCCCTCTTATTGGAGCAGGTGCAGGCCGCACTTGCCGCGGTTCCCTGGGAGTATGAAATTATCGTGGTCGACGACGGCAGCACGGACACGACGATGGCGCGATTGCGGGAATGCGCCGGCAGCCGTCCCGGTTTGAAAGTGGTATCGCTGGTGCGCAATTTCGGCCAGACCGCGGCATTGGTCTGCGGTATTACTATGGCCGCCGGCGAAATTATCGTGTTAAGCGACGGCGATCTGCAGAATGACCCGCGCGATATTCCGGCGCTGGTGGCGAAAATGCAGGAAGGTTATGACGTGGTCAGCGGCTGGCGCAAAGACCGCAAAGACCCGTTTTTTTCGCGGCGGCTGCCGTCGCTGGCGGCGAATAAGCTGATTTCCTGGATCAGCGGTTTAGCGCTGCATGATTACGGATGCACCTTGAAAGCCTACCGCGCGCCGTTTTTGAAGTCGATTCAGCTCTATGGGGAAATGCACCGGTTTATTCCGATGTACGCGGCGTCATTGGGCGCCAGAATTACGGAACTGCCGGTCAACCACCGTCCGCGTCTGTACGGCAGATCGAAGTATACGTTAGCGCGGGTCGGCAAGGTAATCCTGGATCTGATCACCGTGAAATTTTTATTCGGCTATCAAACCAAGCCCATATACATTTTTGGCGGCACCGGCCTGCTCGCGTTTTTTTGCGGCGGAATTTTTTTGGCGATGCTGCTCTATAATAAATTTGTGCTCGGCATTTCGATGATTCAGAGTCCGCTGTTGCTGATGTCCGGATTAGCGGTGGTTATCGGCGTGCAGTTTATTTTGATGGGTTTGTTGGCGGAAGTGCAAATCCGCAGTTACCACGAGTCCGCGCATAAAAGTATTTATGCGGTGCGCGAACTGATCAACGGGTAGAGTATGTGCGGAATTGCCGGGTTTGTGATTACCGATGGAAGCCTCTGCCGCAGCCGCGCGCCGGAGGTGCTGCGCCGCATGTGCGACAGCTTGCAGCCGCGCGGCCCGGACGACCAGGGGATCTGGTTTTCGGACGAGGCGCCGGAAACAGCTGCGCCGTTAGTTGGGTTAGGGCACCGGCGCTTGAGTGTTATCGACGTTTCCGCAGCCGGGCGTCAGCCGATGTCCAACGAAGACCGGTCGGTGTGGCTGACCTACAACGGCGAAATCTATAATTTTTCGGAATTACGGCAAGAATTACAATCGCGCGGCCATCTGTTCCGCTCCCGCACGGATACGGAAGTGATCGTGCACGCCTATGAAGAATGGGGGGAGCGCTGTCCGGAAAAATTCAACGGCATGTTCGCCTTTGCCCTGTGGGACAGCCGCTGCCGGAAATTATTTTTAGCGCGCGACCGTTTGGGGAAAAAGCCGCTCTATTACGCGTTAGCCGGCGGCATCGTTTTCGGCTCGGAGCCAAAGGCGCTGTTGTGCCTGCCGGACTTCGACCGGTCCATCGACATGCTCTCGCTGCAAAAATATCTGCTCTTTGAATATGTGCCCAGCCCGCACACGATTTACCGGCGGATCAAGCGCCTGGAAGCCGGCTATTCGGCGGTGTGGCAGGACGGGCAATTGCGGCAACAGCGCTATTGGAATATTCGGTTCCCGGAGTCGCGGCAGCCGGCGTCGGCAGAGCGCTTGCAATTTTTGTTGCAGGATGCGGTGCAGCGGCGGTTGGTCAGCGACGTGCCGCTGGGGGTTTTTTTGAGCGGCGGCATTGACTCCAGCACCGTGGCCAGCTTCGCCGCCGCGGGATCTGCGGAGCAGCTACAGACGTTTACCATCGGCTTCAGCGATCCGAGTTTCGACGAATCGGAGAGCGCTCGCCGCAGTGCGGCTTTTTTTAAAACCAATCATCGTCACGAGCGCTTGTCGGCTGCGGTGACGCAGGATTTATTGACGGAAATCGTCGATTTTTTGGACGAACCGTTCGCCGACGCGTCGATTGTGCCGACGTATTTGTTGTCGCGGTTTACCCGCCGCCATGTGACGGTGGCGCTCAGCGGCGACGGCGGCGACGAACTGTTCGCCGGCTATCCGACGTTCCCGGCGGCGCGCCTGGCGCGCATGTTCGAGCGGCTGCCGGCAGCGGCGCAGCGGCTGTTCTGCGCATTGGTCCGGGCGCTGCCGGTCAATCGGAATAATCTCAGCCTTGATTTCATGCTCAAACAGTTTGTGCGCGGCATGCCGTACTCGCTGGCCTTGCGCAATCAGGTCTGGATCGGCGCGTTCGCGCCGCCGGAACAATCCCGCTTGGTTGCCGGCGCCGCTGCGGCGGCGCAAATCAGTGAAGATCTGGCGGCGCAGGCTGCGGAATGCGGCGCGGTTGACGATATCGACGTGTTGCAGTATTTGTATCTAAAATTTTATCTCAGCGACGATATTTTAGTCAAAGTCGACCGGGCGAGCATGGCGAATTCTCTGGAAGTGCGCGCGCCGCTGTTGGATTACCGTTTGGTGGAAGCAGCGGTGGCGCTGCCGCCGCAGGAGAAAATGCCGGGTTTGGCGATGAAAGCGGTGTTAAAAAAAATTATGCGGCGGCGGTTGCCGGCGGAAGTCCTGCAGCGGCCGAAAAAAGGATTCGGGATTCCCGTGGCGAAATGGCTGCGGCAGGATTTGCGGGCGCTGGTTACGGATGTTTTATCGCCGGAGAACGTGCGGCGGCAAAATTTGTTTCAGCCGGAGTCGGTGCAGCGTGTGCTGGCCGAGCATTTGCGCGGTACGCGGGATAACCGCAAACAACTCTGGACATTGATGATGGCCAGTCTCTGGTACGACCGGTGGGCGCGCGTGCCGCCGGCAACGGAAGCAGGCTCCGATGCAGATCGTGATTATCACGCATGAATTTCCGCCGGTCGGCGGCGGCGCGGCTTCCGCGTGCGAACATTTGGCCGGCTATCTCAGCGGGCAGGGGCATACGGTGGAAGTGTTGACTTGTCGTGTGCCGGGGCGGCCGCTGCGGGAGCAGCGCGGCGGATTTCAGATCCGCTGGCAGTTGGGGATTCGCCGGTCGTTGTCCGTCGGCAGAGTGCCGGAAGTGTTTTTTTTTCTGCTGCAGGCGGGCTGGTATTGTCTGCGCCGGTTCCGGCAGGTACGGCCGGCGCTGGTAGTCGCGTTTTTTTCCCTGCCGTCCGGCGGGGTCGGCTGGTTGATGCACCGGGTCTATAAGGTGCCGTACGTGGTTTTTGTGCGCGGCTGCGACGTGCCGGGGGTGCATCAGGGATGGTTTCGCGGGTGGGTGACGCTGCTGCGGCCGGTGATTGCGCTGGTCTGCCGCGGCGCGGCGGAAGTAATCGCGAATAGCGAGTACTTGAAAAATTTGGCGCAGCCGCTGGTGCCGCAACGTTCGGTCAAGGTAATTCCGAACGGTGTGGATATTGACCAATTTTTCCCGGCGCCGGCGGAGGAAAAGCGGGAATCGCTGGTGTTCGTGACGGTCGGCCGCATTGACGCGCAGAAACGAGTTGAGGATATTGTCGGCGCGCTGGCGGTTATTCGCCGCGCGTTGCCGCAGGTGCCGGTTTCGTTGCGGGTTGTCGGCGACGGCGCGTATCGAAAACAGGTGCAAGCGTGTTGCCGGTCGTTGCAGCTTGCGTCGGCGGTAACGTTTGAAGGCTGGCAGCCGCGCAGCCAGATGCCGCGGTGTTATCAGCAGGCGGATGTATTTATTTCCGCGTCGTTAGATGAAAGCATGCCGAATGCGGTCTTGGAAGCCATGGCCTGCGGTCTGCCGGTGATTGCCACGGATATCCCGGCGCACCGGGCGTTGCTCGAGGAAGGGCGGGTTGGGATGCTGGTAGCCGTGCGTAATCCGCAGGCATTGGCTGCGGCTATGGAATTATTGGTTCGCGATGAAGCGCGCCGGCAGGCGTTGGGACGCGCGGCGCGCCAGGCAGCGTTGCGCTATGCGGCTTCACGAATGTGGGCGTTATTCGACGCGGCGCAGGCGGCGGCGCGGTCAGAAAGGAATTGATGGTCTCTGCCCGTGTATTGTTTACCTATGCCTGTTGTGGCGCGTACGATCCGTCAAGCCTGCTTTTTTTGCGGCGCATCCGGCGCTTGCTGCACCAGCCGCAGGTATATCGCGCGTATTGCCGCAGCGCCTGGGAGCGGCTGATCCGGCACAGTTACGATACGGTGCCGTATTACCGGGAGGTGTTTGCCGCCGCGGGATTGGTGCGGAACCGTCGGGTCTGCGCGGAACATTGGGCGCGGGTGCCGTTGTTGACCAAGGATCTCCTGCGCGGCCGCCCGGCGGATATGCGCAGCCGCCGGGCTTTTCGCACCTATCGCAATACATCCGGCGGTTCGACCGGCGAACCGGTGGTTTTTGTCCAGGATAGCCGTTACCGCAGCCGGATGATTGCCGATACGTTATTGTTTTTTTTGCTCAACGGAAAACAGCCGGGGCAGCGGGAGATTAAGCTGTGGGGCTCGGAGCGGGATATTCTCGAAAATACCGTCGGCATCCGGGAAAAATTGATTAACGCGGCGTATAATCGTATTTTGCTCAATGCGTTTCGGCTTACCGATGAGATCATTGAGCGCTATGTTTCGGTGCTCCGGCGGGAGAAAACCGCGGCGTTGTGGACGTATGTGGATTCAATCGCGGAACTCGCCCGGTATATAACGGCCAGAGGCCAGTCGATCGGCGGCCGGCGTTTGATTGTCTGCACGGCCGGCACGTTGTATCCGCAATTGCGGCAGGAGATTCAGCAGGCGTTTCCGGAAGCGGCGATTATTAATCAATACGGCTCGCGGGAAGTCGGGCAGATTGCCTGTCAGCGCGGCGCAGAGGAGCGATTACAGGTTTTCGCCCATTCTAACCGGGTGGAATTGGTCGATCCGGACAGCGGCGAGTTAATTCAAGAGCCGGGCAAGGCCGGGCGGGTGGTGGTGACGAATCTGAATAATTACAGCATGCCGCTGATGCGTTTTGATACCGGTGATGTGGCGGAAGCGGTGGGGCCGCCGGATAGCGATGCCGGTTGTATGCAGTTGCGGCGGGTGTGCGGCCGCGAAAATACGCATTTGATCAGCGCTGGCGGCGCGCGGATTCACGGCGAATATTTTACGCATTTGCTCTATTTTCGTCCGTGGCTGCGGCGGTTTCAGGTGTTGCAGCCGGCAGTAGATCAGGTGGAAATACGTTATATTCCGGCTGCTGGGCAAACGGTGGTGCCGCCGGAACACCGGCGGGAAATCGTCGAGAAAATGAAACTAGTGCTCGGCGCGGGCCTATCCGTTCGTTTTACCGCAGTCAATGAGCTGGAAAAAGTAGGTTCCGGCAAGTATCAGTTTGTGTGCAGGGAGTTTTAACATGCCGGACTATCGTTGTACGAACGTTGCCGTGGCGGTTGCCGGTCGCGCGGAGTATGCCGCGCCGCCGTATCATCCGTGTACGGTTCACCCGGAATTACGCCGTCTGCCGTATGCGGCGCCGGCGGCAACTGATGCCGGCGCCGGCGTGTATGAGGCGGTGCGGCAGGCGTTGTTGATGCTCGGCTTGGACGCAGCACATGCCGGCACGGAGCGCTGGAATCCGTTCGGCGCGCTGATTAAGCCGGGCGAGCATGCGGTTCTGAAACCGAATCTGGTTTTTGACCGCCATCCGCTCGGGCGGCAAGGACTTTTATGCACGATCACTCATGCGGCGGTGCTGCGCCCGCTGATCGATTATGTGCTTTTAGCCGCCGGCGGCAACGTGCGGATCACGATTTGCGATGTGCCGTTGCAGAGCGCCTGTTGGGAAGCGTTGGTTGCCGGAGGCGGGTATGCGGAGCTCCTCGCGTTTTACCGGTTGCAGGGAATGTCCGTCGCCTTGCTGGACTTGCGCCGGGAAGTCGTTGAACTCAATGGTATGAATATTGCTGTTCGCCGGGATGTCCGGCAGCGCGATCCGCAAGGATACTGCGCGGTTGACGTGGGAGAAAAAAGCGCGTTGACGCCGGTGATTGATCGGTACCGGAAATTTCGGATTACCGATTATCCGCACGCGTCGGTCGCGGCGCACCATAATCGGCAGAAGAATGAATATTTGATCTGCCGCACGGTCTTGGATGCGGATTTATTTATCAATGTGCCGAAACTGAAAACGCATCGCAAAGCCGGGATTTCCTGCGCGATGAAAAATTTGATCGGGATCAACGGCGACAAGTCGTGGATCGCGCACCATCGCGCCGGTTCGGTACGCTCTGGTGGCGACGAGTACCGTGACTTCCGGTGGCGGCAGTACTTAGCCTGGCACACCTGGAACGCGATCAAACGCTATCCGTTGACGCGTGCGGCAGCGACGTTGCTGAAAAAGGGGTACTACCGATTTTTTACCAAATATCGGACGATTGAAGCGATGAAATACAGCGGCGAATTCCCCGACGGTATGGAGGGCTCGTGGTATGGCAACGATACGGTGTGGCGGTGCATCGCCGATCTGAATTATATCCTTTTGTTCGCGGATAAGCAGGGTAAGGTGCAGGAGAAACCGGCGCGTTCCTCTGTATGCGTGGTGGACGGTATTATTTCCGGGGAAAAAGAAGGCCCGTTGCAAAATGCACCTAAAAATACCGGGATAGTTCTTGCCGGTTTTAATCCCCTGGCCGTGGACAGCGCGGCGGCCCGGATTATGGGCTTTGATTGCGGCGCGATTCCCTCGATCGCGCAGGTACAGGGGCTGCGGCATTTATTGTATCCGGTTCCCGGCGCAACGCAGCCGCAGATGCTCGCCGGTAACGCAGTCTGTCCGAATTTTGCGTTCGAACCGCCGCGTTCCTGGGCAGACGTTTTGACGGCGGGGAAAGGGATCAACGATGCAGCGCATACGTGAATGGTGCCGGTTGGTTACGGGAAGGCAAGCAGCGGCCGGCGCGGCGTTGGCGCTGATCCTATCGTTGGCCGCGGTTTTGCGTTGTTTTACCTTTTACCTGCCGCATAATCACGGGGATCAGTTGTTTTATCTGGGCTTGGCCATGAAGCTGGATACGGCCGGTTTGGCGCAGTATAATCTGCGTAATCTGGATGTGGTGCAGAATCACCATTATATCGGCGTGGTTCCGGCGGCCGCAGAGAAAGGCACGCTCTTACAGCAGCTGGAGCAGGGCGGGGTTTTTTATTATTCGCGCGAGCCGCTGTCGAATATGCCGCCGGCGTTCAGTTACCTGCTGATGTGGATGCATCGGCTCGTCTGCCCCACGGCTCCGTATGTGGCCGTAAACCATAATTTGGGAAAATATGTCCTGGCGGTGCGGCCGCCGGAGTACGCGCAGGCGCAAGGATACGCCGCAGCCGTCAATTTCGCATTGAGTTTATTTTTAGTCCTCTTGACCTATGCGCTGGGGCGACATTTTTTTGACGCGCCGGTAGCATTAGGCGGGGCTTTTTTATTTGCGGTTTCTCCGGTGGATTTGTTGACCGCTCAGCGGCTGTGGGCGGATGAGCTTACCGCCTGCGCCTTGGCCGGTGCGGTGTTGGTTTATTTCCGAGTCCGGCGTCCTTTCGCGGCGGCGGCTGCCGGCGCGCTGGTTGGTTTAGGCGCCCTGGCTAAGGCATCGGGGCTTTTTGCGTTTTTTTTTATTCCGGCAGCGGATTTTTTGCAGCGTGCGGCAGGCGGTGCCCAGTCATGCGGCAACCGCGCTTGGTGGCGTCAGCTGTTGGTTTTTTGGGCAGTCGGCGGCGCGGTTGCGTCGTTCTGGTACGCGCGGGTCACTGCCGTGTACGGGGCACCCTGGTATAGCCCGCAAGTATCGGCACAGGAACTATCTTCGGCATGGTTTGCCATGCTGGCCGCGCGGCCGCGTTGGGGCCAGCTGGTTTATTTTGTGCAACTGCTGCCATTGCTGGGATTTTTTTATGTCGAGGCGGCATATGCGGCGCTGCGGCGGCAATGGCGCGCGGGCACTATTGTCTGCGCGGTCTGGTTTGCCGCGGTCGCCGCATTGGTTCTCGCGGTCAACGGAAAGGAAGAGCGGTACCTTTTGCCGGCGTACCCGGCGATCGCGCTCTTGAGCGCGGCCGGGTTGCAGCGCATGCGCAGGTGGTTGCGCCGGCGCGGAGGTTCTTGGGGAATAACGCTTTTCTGGTTGACGGTTGGGGCTGTTTCCTGGATGGCGGTGGAACAAGGATTGCAGTGCGTTTTTGACAACCGGGCGATTTTCCCGTTATGAGGAGATTATGAATACACTTGCCGCGTTGGTCGCCGCTCATCCGGAATTGCGCGAAAAATTCCGGCTGTTCTTTTTGAACGAGTTTAGCGGCGTGTCGAAGCTTTCATTCGATAAGTACTTTGACGATGCCTTATCGCCGGCCCGCGCGGAGGAGCAGTTCCAGGTGCTGCGGCGCAAAGTATCCGGTATTGCGCCGGCGACGAAACTTTTGGAGATCGGTAGCGGGTTTGGGACCTTTCTCCTGAATGCGCGCCGCACCCACGGCGTGTCGGTTACGGGTATCGAGGCGGACGGCGCCGCATATGCGTTATGCCGCGAGTTGTTGTACCTCTGCGGCGAAGCGGAGGCAGCGGTTATCCAGGGCGTGGGCGAACAATTGCCGTTTCCCGATGATACCTTTGATATAGTCTATTCCAGTAATGTGCTGGAACATGTCCAGAATCCGGAAGGGTGTTTTCGCGAGGCGCTGCGCGTTCTCAAACCCGGCGGTTCGCTCTGTTTTGTCGTGCCGAATTACGGCTCCTGGTGGGACGGCCATTACGGGATCGTCTGGATTCCGCATCTGCCCAAACCGTTGGCGCGCCTCTACGTGCGCCTGCTCGGACGCGATCCCCGCTACGTCGATAGCCTGCAGTTGATTACGCTGGGGCAGATTTTGGCGATGAGCCGGCGGCAGCGCGATGTTTTTGAATTGCAGGATCTGGGATGGGATATTTGGGAGTACCGTTTGCGGACGTTGGATTTTTCCGGATGGGCGACCTTGGAGCATCTGAAGCGGTTGCTGCGCGTCGCCCGGCGGATGAAATTGACCGCGTTCTGTATCGTGTTAGGTAAAGCGCTGGGCTGGTTGACGCCGGTCATTCTGGTCGGCAGAAAAAAGTGTACGGTTGCGGCGGCCTGAACGTTTTTTTACGCGCGGGTCTTTTGTCTTGCGTTCGTTCGATTGGTAGTGGTATGCTGCAACGAGATGCAGAGGGGGGGGGGAGGAGAGTACTGTGGCGTGGCGATTTTTACTCATGGCGATCGGCAGTTGTCTGTTGTTGAATTCCTGCGCGCGCGCCCCGGTTAAGCCGCCGTCGCCGCCGGCCGGGGGCGTGCTCCGGCAGGATATTATTCATCGCGTCGCGCCGGGGGAAACTGCCTGGCGGATCAGTAAAATGTATGCGGTGCCGATCGAAGATATCGTCCGCGCCAATCAATTGCGCAGCGCGGAGGATTTGAAAATGGGGCAACGCTTGAAAATTCCCGGCGCTGCTCCTTCCTGCCCGGTGGTCAATCTCTATCCTTCCGCACAGTGGAAATACATCGTGATTCATCACAGCGCGACAGACGCCGGCGATGCGTTGGCGTTTCATCAGGGGCATAAAAAACGCGGTTTTGACCAGGGGCTGGGGTACCACTTTGTAATCAGCAACGGCAGCGGCGAAAAGCCGGATGGCCACATCGAAATGTCCCCGCGTTGGATTAAGCAGCAGGATGGGGCGCATTGTAAAGCCGGCGGCATGAATCATAAAGGGATCGGGATTTGTTTGGTCGGAAATTTTAACCACGAACGCGTAACCGAACAACAAATGGAGTCGTTGATTTACCTTGTCCGACGGTTGAGTGGATATTATAAAATCCCCCCCCGGCAGATAATCGGCCATTGCCAGGTTCCGGGAGCACAAACGGAATGTCCGGGGAGAAATTTCCCCTGGCAGGAATTTCGACGCCGCCTTCCGAACTAACCCGGATATTTCACCGGATGAAATATCCGGGCTAAAGGCTGGTGTTACGGCAGTACCGTATTGCTCGCGCGGATGCGTCACCGGTTATTCATTATTCCTGAATACTTGTGTTGATTAAATGTTTAGATACCATATATTGTGGAACGAAAATGCGATGATTTTAAAAAAAATATCCGGGATTTTGCCAAGAGGAACCTCGAAATTCTATATGTTGTATCTTGATGAAAAAAAATTAACTAAATATTGTATAAAAAACTTTTTAAAATAAGAATTTTGCTTGACATTTTTTTAAATCAGGATAATAATATCATTAATTAAAAAATTAATCTTTCTAAAAGCTGAAACGCCGGATTTTTTATGCTGCTACGAGCAGTCATTTTAATGCTGAAAATTGACCGGATGAACGTTTTCAGCTTTTTTATTGTGTAGTTCACGCAGGGGGCGCAATTATGAGCAAACGCAGCGATGCGGGGCGAGTGATGGGCGTGTGTTTGATCGGTGGGTTAATGTTTTCCGGGCTGGGGGGGGCTGTTTGGTCTGCCGACGCGGATTCTTTGGAAATGCTGCGTCAGGAATTGCAGAAAAAGAATGAACAATATATTCGTAAAATTAAAGAGTTGGCGGATGCGCAACGTGAACTGGAACGCCGGGACGCGGTGATTAAGGATTTGGTGGCGGAATTGGAAAAATCCGCCGAGGGAGCGGGAGACACGGTGAAACTACAGCGGGAGTTGAAAGAAACACGAGTGGAACTGGAACGCCGGGACGCGGTGATTAAGGATTTGGTGGCGGAATTGGAAAAATCCGCCGAGGGAGCGGGAGCGGAAGACACGGTGAAACTACAGCGGGAGTTGAAAGAAACACGAGTGGAACTGGAACGCCGGGACGCGGTGATTAAGGATTTGGTGGCGGAATTGGAAAAAACAGCCGTTGCGCAGGTAAAACCGCCCGCCGAAGTTCAGGATTATGCAGTTTTGCAGGCGCAATTAAAGCAGTATGAAACAGCGGTGCAAGTGCGCGATCAAAAGATTGAAGAGTTGACTTCGTTACTCGAGAGTAAATAAACGATGGTTGATTATTATCGTACGCGAATTGGTCGGTTGGTCGGCGGGGGTGTGCTTGCGGTGGTAATGTTGTGTACCGGTTCCTGGGCTGCTGCGCAGGATTCGGGCGCAGCTACGGCACAGGAATCCCGGGGCGGCGAAACGGCGAAGGCGACTTATTTCAAGAAAATTTTGGAAAATGAGATTAAATTTTTAAAAGAACAGGTGGCAAAAAAAGAAGGTGAACACAAAAAAGAATTAGCTGCGCAACAAGCCCGCGCCGACGCGTTGCTGGTTGAGCAAAAAAAATTGCAGGAAGTTTTGACGAAAGAGTTGACGGCGGCTAAAGACGCGCGGAGCAAAGCGGAAAAAGAGTTAAAAGCGAGCCAGCTGAATTTTGAAAAAGCGCTTCAGGAAAAAATATCGGAAGCGAAAGCGGCGCAGGAGAAAGCGTTTGAAGAAAAGCGGGTGAACGCGGAAAAAGAATGGAAAGCCCGGCAAGAGCAGTTTGAGAAAACGCTGGTCGAAAAAGAGCGCGGGTATCAGGCGGCGTTGGAAAAAATGAAAACAGTGCCGAACGTCGTTGCCGAGCGGGAGCAGGATGCCGGCGAGCCGCGTGCCGCAAAAACTTCCGCTGCGGAACTGAGCGCGGTTCAGGAAAAGCTGGCAAAGGCGGAAAAAGACTTGCGGGCGCAGAAAGATCACTTCGAGACACTGTTACAGGAAAAAGAGCGTAGCTATACGCAGGAATTGAATAAAGTGCGGGATGCAATAAAGCGGGATGATCGTTCGGCGCAGGATGACCGGGAGTCTTTGCGGGCTCATCTGGTGGAATACGAACAGCAGGTGAAAAAGCTTCAGGAGGAGAATGCGAGCTTGCGCGCGCTGTCGGAGGATGCCCTGCAGAAAGTCGAAACAAAATATAAACAACTTGACCAGGCACTGCGTGAAAAAGACAAGCAGTATCAGGACAAGCTTGCCGCTACGGATCAGGAATTAGCCGCTACGAAAAAAAAGGGCGACGAACGCGAACAGATGCTGCGCCGGATGCTCGTGCAGAAAGAGGAGGAATTGAATAAGAAAAATGCCGATGAGCAGCGCGCTTTGATCGAAGAAGTTGCCGGTTTGCGCAAAGCATCGGAGCAGCTGCAGGCGTATGTGATCAAGATTAAAGAAGATTTAAAGTTGAAGAATATGCTGTTAAAAGAAAAAGACACGCGGATCGCGGCGTTGAACGAGAAATTTTCGGTTTTGAGCGCGGCGGGAGTTGCCACGGAAAAAGTAAACCCGGTGATTCAGGAAGAATTGGATGCGCTCGAGCGGGAAAACCGGCAGCTGCAGGCGGAAACCGAGCGGCTGCGGCAGGAATTAGCCGGTCAGTCAAAAGAACACGCCGCAGCGATCGACGCGTTGCAGAATAAGTTTGTCCAAGAACAGCGGCAATTGCAGCGGGAAATGTCGAATAGTTCCGTCACGTGGGAAGACAAAATCCGTTTGGTCGAAGGAAAATATTTGCGGCAACTCGATGATTTAAAAAAAGAACAGGATGCGTTGCGGAGTCAGTATGAACGTCAGCTAAAACAGATGGCGGATAAGCTGCGGGAAAAAATTCGTGAAAATGAGCAGTTGTCGCGAGGCGGCGCCGCAGCCGAACAGAACAAGTCGCAGCAGGCAGTGAGGACAATGTTGGAAAGTGAGGCGAAAATAGCGCAGCGGCAGACTGAGGGGGAGCGTGATTCCGAAGACAAACAGAAGGCGCGGGTGCATTTGGACCGGGCTGCGGAAGCAATTGTGCGCAAGAATTACGCGCGGGCCAAACGCGAGCTGGAATCGGCGCTCGCGCTGGATCGCGGCAGCATGCTTGCGAATACGATGCTGGAGAACGTGAATTTTTTACTGCAACAGCAATAAGCGCGAAAGAAGTGTAAAAAAGGAGGTAGGGGAAGGTATGAAAACTTCAGTAGAGCAGATGGAACGTTTGGCGGTATGTGAAAAGAAAGAATTGTTTTTTCCCGAAGGATTGATTGGATTCGCGCAGCATAAATATTTCAGCATCAGCTGCGAAAAATCCAAGGAACCGTTTCTCTGGATTCAGTCGCTGTCCGATACGGAGCTGTCGTTTATTGCGATCGATCCCCGCGAATTTCGGCGCGATTACTTTCCGGTGTTGAGCGAAAATGACAAAAAATTACTCCAGGTGAAGGAAAGCAGCGAATGCCAGTTTCTGGCGATTGTGTATGTTCCGCGCGATTCGGAAAATATCAGCGCTAATTTACTGGCGCCGGTGGCGATTAATATGAAAACGAATATTGCCAAGCAGGTTGTGCTGCAGGATCAGGACTACCAGGTGCAACATTTCATTCTTGAGGAAATGCTGAAAAAGGCAGGATAAGCGCATGTTAGTTCTTTCTCGAAAACCCAACGAAAGCATCATCATCGGAGATATGATCGAAATAAAAGTGGTGGAGGTGCGCGGTGAGCAGGTGAAACTGGGGATAACCGCGCCGCGGGAAATCACCGTGCACCGCAAAGAAATCTATGAGGCCATCCAGCAGCAGAATAAAAATGCCGCGGATGTTAAGCATGCGAATTTAGATAAACTTTCCGAATTGTTCAAAAAGAAACGGGAAGAACCGTAATGCCTTAATGGTACGCAGCGTGCGCTGTTCGAATATCGCGAAAGCCCGGCAGAGGTAGCCGACGCGGAAACACCGTTTTGTAGAAAACGGTGTTTCTGTTTTGTCCGGATGCCGTTCGATTCCGCGGCGCGATGACGCAGGCCGCACCGTTAATGAAATCGTAACAGCGACGAAATTTTCGAATCGATGATTTTTTCGCGGGTTTTTTGAAAAAGCGCAAACGCTTTTCCGATTGCTTCCGGCTTGACGCCTGCGGCTAATTCATTTTCGAGGCTGATGCGATGCATGGTATCGCGCTGCAGCGGGTGCATCGAACGCGCTGCGGGTGCCGGCTGGAAAAAATTCTCTGCAGATAGCATTTCGTCCGACATAGTATATTTACCTCCCTGTAAATATTCGCGATTCCTTTCAAAAATCGTATTGTAGTAGATATGGAGCCGCTTGTCAAGCGGCAAAATATTTTAATCGTTGGCGGCTCGGATTGACAAACGCCGGCCGCCGGGGTATGATAAAAAACAGAGGCTACATGGGGAAGCACCTCGGTTTGCGGGGCGGAATGCGTTCAGAGAGCGAGAAGCACGATGTTTTGTGTAGCGGCGGATTCCCGGTATAATGCGTTGGTCGTGACGTTTGAGGGAATATTTGACAGTGTGCAGGCAGGCATGCTCGTAAAAGATATTCAGGAAAAAGTGCGGGGATTAAAAAAAGATTTTTTGGTTTTTACCGATATGACCGACCTTGAGCGGATGGATAAAGACGCGGTTCCGAATATCGAAATGCTGATGCAAACCTGCGATACGTATGGCGCGGCGACCGTCGTGCGCATTATCCCTCAGCCGGACAAAGATATCGGGTTTAATATTATGTCCAAATTTCACTATAGTCCGCGAGTTAAGATTTATACATGCCGGTCACGCAAGGAAGCGCATGGGTTATTACGGAAAATTTGTCCACTGAAGCCTGCGTCTGAGCGTCCGTAAGCACGGCGGGAATTATGCGCGTTCAGCGTTGCCGTTTTTTTTGAAAAACCGATGTGCGCCGATGATTGATGCTCAACAACAGAGCGCCCGTCGGTAGTCGACGGGCGCGTTCAAGCAGCCGTGTTTTTCATGGCGGCGGCGCGGGTGGGGGTGTGCGATACTGTCGGTATTCGGCTGGCTGCTGCCGGGCTTGTGCGGCCGCCAAATCGATTTTTATCAAGCGAAAGGGGAATGTATGCATACGGTACGATACGGCGTTGATCGTATAATTTTCGCGGGATTATGCGCAATTTTGTTTTTTTCGTTTGCGTTCTGCCGCGTTGCCTCCGCGCAGGATGCGGAGAAGGAAAAACAGAAACTGCAACAGCAGGTGGAAATTCTCAGGCAGAAAAATGAACAATTGCAGGAACAGATGGCGAAGATGAAAAAGACGCTGCAAAAGCGGGGAGCCGCGGTTGACGAATGGCAACAGGAAATTAATAAATTGACCGCGGATTTGTCGGATAGCGCGCAAATCCGCCGGCAGTTACAACAGAAAATCGACGGACTGCAGCAAGAGCAGGCGCGGCAAAAAGAAATAGTCGATCAATTAAAAAATGAATTAGTCCAGCTTTATCAACGAAAGGCCGCGGAGGTAAAAGACGGCACGCTGTTGCAGAAAATGCCGAAACTCAAAGAATCGCTGGAAACACAGGAACAGGAAAAAATCGAGGAATTGAAAAAAGGGTTTGAGAGCACGATTGCGCATTTGGAAAAACAGAAAGAGGAGATGGAGCGCGAATTGCATAAAACGCTGGGGCAGGTGACGAAGTCGGCAGCGCAACAGGCGAAGTTGGAAAAAGAGTTGCAGGCGTTAAAAAAGAAGAAGGGCCTGGCGGAACCGGCGCAGCCGCCGGTGCCGGATTCCGAAAATATCAAGTTGCGGCAAACCGTGGCAATTTTGCAGCATGAGCAGGCGCAGTGGCAGACGACGATCAAAGATCTAACCGCGCAAAATGAACAATTAGCCGCCGAGCTTGACGGCTTGCGCCGGGAAATTGCTGCGCCGGCGGAGCCTGTAAAAGAAGGTGGTGCGCGGAAAAAAGAAAATGAGAAAATAAAACAATTACAGCAGGAAAATAAAACCGTGAGCCGTCAGTTGCGGGATGCCGAGCAGCAGATTAGAATATTGCATAAAAATGAGGAAAAAGTCATACAGGCGTTGGAGCAACACAAAGCCGGATCGGAGAATCTAAAGAAAGAGAACGCAGCGCTGGCGAAAGAGCGGCAGCAGTTGCAGGAGAGAGTTGCGGCGCTGGAGAGCACGAGCGGGATGGCGGCGAAAGAACTG